>CAZCRJ010000495.1:0-2869 GCA_964501015.1 uncultured Roseivirgaceae bacterium
CCCGGTGACATCCGTCAGATTGTTTGCTGGGTAGATGACGGAGCACTAAACAATTAACAAAGCAACCCCCTAACACAATGAATATCGCAGCCATACAGTTTACCAAGAGAACCCGGTTAGTAGCGTTGTGCTTGGCGTTTTTAGTAATGGTCCAGTCAGCGGTACTGGCGCAACATTCTGTCGCCCGAAAGTGGAATGAGATATTGTTGCTCGCCATCCGGAATGATTTTGCAAGGCCTCCTGTTCATGCCCGAAACTTGTTTCATGTTTCTGCTTCCATGTATGATGCGTGGGCGGCATATGATCCGTTAGCAACACCCTGGCTGCTGGGTAAATGGAATGGAAATTTCTATTGCCCATTTGATGGCGTGTCTGTTCCATCGAATATTCAGGAGGCAAGAGCAAAAGCCATCAGTTTTGCTGCGTATAGAATAATCATGGAACGCTTTAAAAACTCACCGGGCAAAGCAGTATCGCTTCAGGCTGCTGCTGATCTGATGACCGAGATGGGATATGATCCTGATTTTACAGATACAAATTATGCAAGTGGAAACCCGGCCAGCCTTGGCAATTATATCGCTGCAAAACTTTTGGAATTCGGACTTCTTGATGGATCAAACGAAGGTGGTTTTTATCAGAGCCAGTATTATTCTCCTTCCAACCCACCATTGATCATGGCCGATAAGGGAAATCCTTTTCTGATTAATCCGAATAGGTGGCAACCCTTATTTTTAGAAACATTCATAGATCAATCGGGTAACGTTGTGCCCAGTGGTGCCGCTAACTTTCTCTCACCTGAATGGGGTAATGTTATACCATTTGCACTTCGATCATCGGATAGTGACATTTTTCAACGAAATGGGGACTCCTATATAGTATACCATGATCCCGGCACCCCACCCCTTTTGCAAAACGATGGAGGAGGAACTTCTGATGATTATAAATGGGGATTTTCGATGGTTTCAAAATGGGCATCGCATCTTGATCACACGGATGGTGTAGTATGGGATGTTTCACCAGGGTCAATCGGCAATGTTACTGTTCCCGCTACAACTTCTGCAGCAATGCGATCCTTTTATGCCGAAGATCAGAAGCAGTATTTAGGAAGTGGACATCCAATTAATATTAAAACAGGTCAGCCCTATGCCGCACAACTTGTTCCGCGTGGCGACTATACACGTGTGCTGGCAGAATTTTGGGCCGATGGCCCGGCATCAGAAACTCCCCCGGGGCATTGGTTTACGATACTGAATTATGTTAACGATCACCCGTTATTACAGCGGAAATACAAAGGCGAAGGAAACTCCCTTGATGTATTGGAGTGGGATGTGAAAGCCTATTTTACCCTGGGGGGTGCGATGCACGATGCCGCCATATCGTGCTGGGGAATAAAAGGATGGTATGATTATATCCGCCCCGTTTCGGCTATTCGCTTTATGGCCGATAGGGGACAATCCTCGAACACAGGTCTGCCCAATTATTCAGCCCGGGGCATTCCGCTGGAAAATGGATTAGTAGAGCTTGTGCAGGCAGGAGATCCATTGGCCGGAGCCAATGGAGAAAACATTGGAAAAATTAAATTATATACGTGGCGTGGTCCACTTTATATCGAGGACCCTACGATTGATTTTGCCGGTGTTGACTGGATTCTTGCTGAAGACTGGTGGCCCTATCAACGGCCAACATTTGTAACGCCTCCTTTTGCAGGATATACTTCCGGACACTCCACCTACTCACGCGCTGCCGCAGAAGTACTGACGTACATAACCGGTGATGCGTATTTTCCGGGCGGATTAGGAGAATTTTATGCACAAAAAGATCTGTACCTTGAATTTGAAGAAGGGCCAAGTGTGGATGTTACCCTGCAATGGGCAACCTACCGCGATGCAGCCGATCAATGCAGCCTTTCGCGCATCTGGGGAGGAATCCATCCTCCACAGGATGATATTCCGGGCAGAATAATCGGAAAAAAGATTGCAGCGAGTGCTTCTACACACGCAGAGAATTACTTTTATGACTTGGTAACAGGGATTGAAAAATCACCTTTACAGGCCAAAATCGAAGTTTTTCCCAATCCAGTGGTTTCCGGTAATCAATTAACGATTAGCCTTGCTAATCCTGAAAGCACCTTCAGGGTCGAACTCCTTTCAACGAAAGGTGAAGTTTTATCCGTTCATGCAGGAGAGGGTAATACCTTAAATTTAGCCACAAATGATCTCCCATCCGGGTTCTATATTGTCAGAAAGACTTCTAGTGCGGGTATTTCGGTGTTCAAGCTTGTGGTTCAATAGGGTATAGTTACCCACTTTAGTATCAGTTGTTCTTTCGATGGCATTTGTATGCTTTTGTGATACAAAATATTGAGCTCATCAGGCATACGTTAATAATATTTTGTACTTTTCACAGAATTTTTATCTAAACAAAAACCTATGAAGAAAATTTTACTGCTATGTTTTTCGCTGGCTTTTGTGGCTTCCGTGTGGGCGCAAGAGCGCGTTGTGAGTGGGAGGGTAACCTCTCAGGATGATGGGTCATCCCTCCCCGGGGTGAACGTTGTTGTAAAGGGTACCACATTGGGAACCGCTACGGATGCCAATGGACGGTACAGCCTGAGCGTTGCCGGAGATAATGCCACGCTTGTATTCTCCTTTATCGGCTATACCAATCTGGAAGTTGCTGTTGGTGCGCGTGCCACAGTGGACGTTCAGCTTGTTGCCGATGTTCAGCAATTATCGGAAGTTATTGTTACGGGTTATGGTAGCCAGTTAAAGACAGATCTTACTGGAAACATTGCTAAAGTAAAGGGTAAAGAAATTGAATTTTTACCCTCGCCAACAATTGATGCTGCCCTTCAAGGTCGCGCGGCTGG
>CAZCRJ010000496.1:0-2865 GCA_964501015.1 uncultured Roseivirgaceae bacterium
CGCCACCGCCGCCTAGGGTTTTGCGGGAGCGCAAGAGTTGTTTTTGCGGCGGCGGGGGATGCAAGACTATTTGTTCAAGACTATTTGTTAGATGGCATAAAAAAGCGAAATGAATTTTATAGAATTAAAGGAAAGCGAATTAAAAAAAACAACCTTATTCCTAATAGAAAAGAAGGTAATATTTCACCCTGTAATTTCTCCAACGGGCACCCCAGATTTCACAAGTTACAAAGGAAAGAAATTCATCTTAATTCTCGATAGAAACTTACTCGTTAGGATATTGCGATTGGTTAATAAAGGAGAACTTAAAGATAAATTCAGTCAAATTCTTATAGGATCATTATTATTCTGGTCTGAGATTAATCAGATAGCAATAACCTCAGGGTTGGCTTTGACCGAATACTCTCACTTTCATCAAGGGAATGAAGAATCCAGTCTCGAGAATAATGCTTTTATTAACATTTTCAGAAACTATAGTCCAAGGGATTGGCTAGATCTAGCATTGGATCGGCGCCAGAAAATTCAACCAACAGAACTAAGTGAACAAGAAGAATTTAGCTTCTTCGTGGAAGGTGATCATTTCAAAATGCATTATCTTGAAATGCTCAAGCTAGCTCAGCTATATTATAATGATCAATTGTCCATAATCGAAAAATTCAAGAAATTTCATGAGTGGATTTTTGATAATATATTGATATGTAAGTATACCACTTATTTTGCTGCACTTGCTTTGGGTAATCGTTCCAAAATATTTAAAAATCAAATTAAAAACTTTGAAGAACTTAACAGAAGATGCATTAATCAGTCATGGGATTTAACATATCTCTCTTTATGGAGTACTATTTACTATTATGAAGATAATTCAAATGAGATTTATCTTTTTGCGACACATGATGAAGAATTGAAAACCTTATTTATGATAACACATAAAGAGTCGTTAGAAATTTATAAAGAGATTTTTAAACCAAAACTTGGTGCTGATATAATCAAAACTATCTCGGGTATTTATACTCCTCGAGTAAAACCTGAAATAGATTCGACAAAATTGGATGAGATGATTATTATGGAAAAAGAAAAATTAAAAATAACCTTACAATAGGTGAAGCAATTACGCCATCTAACACAAGCTACCTGTCCATACTCCGCATTCGCTCCGTACGGCAGGTAGCCTCACGTTGGGCGAAACAATAGTAAACCATTGTGCTCAGCGGGATATTTAGGAAAGTACTCGCTTTACAAAATCACTATTCCAGGGAGGAAAATCTATAGATACCGAAAATCCCAAAAAGAGTAGGTATCAAATTAAGACTATGCTATCTTTCAAAAAAGTAATTGGCTTAACACCAAGGATGGCGCTATGGATTATTTTCTCTACTATCCTTCTGTTATTTGGAGGGTGTAAGGGATGTACTCTAGAGCAAATCGCCGAGAACCTAGACAATGGAAACGATGATCCTGAAGTTTTGATTGTTGAGACCTGGGGAACAGAAATAAGAAATGCACTTTCTTCTAGTGCAGCCTCTATCTCGGGTGGGTTCGGGTATGATTGCTTGGGACGTCCTGACTTTGTAGCCCGAGTAAATATTGAGGTCAGAACCGCCTCCTTAGTAAACGGTCAAATAGTTGTTGACCCTACCCCATATTTTGACATGCCCTTTCTTAACGTTTCATTTTTTAATAATACAGGTTTTAATGATGGGACACAGATAGAAATATCTGTACCTGAAACAGGAGGATATGCACTCTTTTATGAAGTGGAACTTAACCAATGTTCGATTTGCTGTCACGGCATTTTGGATAAACAGTGTGGTGAAGACAAGAGCAACGGGAAATGTGAAGCAGGCTTGCCAAGACTCCAATATGAAAGGGTTTTTACAGTCGAAAACAGACCAGCTCCAAATTTTAATTTTGTTTTAGAGTCTCCCGGCTTTGTAGTGAGACGATGTGTTTGTGGCTGTGATGTGGATTGCTAATTAATTAACCAAAAATTAAAAATCATGAATAATTCTGTATTAAACTTAACCGTTATTGTTGCCCTACTTGTGACATTAGTGACAATTTCCTGCAATAAACCTATTGAGCAACAAGCAGAGATTAGTCAAATTATAGATCCTGCTGAGGTTGAATTCAGATCAATTGAGGATATCTCTATTGATGACGTTGAAGGTTATTTGGTTGTTGAATTGGTAGGCCGAATAGGCTCATGTGACAACAGTGAATTGACTTTTTTTGGAAGTTTCAATGATAAAACAGACGAAGCGGGAAATCTTTTTGTTGAAGGCCTTGGCCTAAACAAAGTTTGGGATGGAGAAAATATTCGTTACCTTAAAACAGTTTCCGCATCAAGTTTTGATATCAATCAGGTTACTGAATCAGAATCTGTACTTTGTGTTTTAGAATCTGAAATGCCAAACAAATATGCTTCGTTTTCAGAATCATTTAGCTTCCCTTCAAGTTTATGTGCTGAATCTTCTATCGGGAACAGCGAGGTTTTGTCCAAAAATAGTGACTTAACTTTAACATGGGAGACTGATGAAAAGACTGATGTACTGTATGTATCTATTTGTACCCCCGGATTACCTTGCATTATCAAAGAATTTCCGGATACTGGCAGCGCTACAATTCCTAGTGGAGAATTCTCTAATTTTATTAGTGGAGAGCGAGTTTTTCTCTATATAGGAAGAGGGATTGGCAGTATAATTGAGCAGTCAAATGGAATAAAAATTGGAGTAATTCGGGTGCAATGGTCGAATTATCCAGGTTTGAAAGTTGGATAATGATTGACTGTTAGTTTTTCGCCCAACACAGGCTCAACCCCATTAAGTTAAGCGGATAACCGCGTCAAAAAACGAAGCGGCGGCCTGA
>CAZCRJ010000497.1:0-2864 GCA_964501015.1 uncultured Roseivirgaceae bacterium
GCGTGCGTTGATCAGTATACCCTCAATATCCCGTGCCAGATCACCCCCCATAATGGCCTGCACTTCAGCAGTTATTTGTGTTTGAATTTCCTGTTCATTAAAGAAATAACCGGTTGCATTAAGAATAATGACTAGTAGACCGGGTAAGGAGAAAATGGTATAGTAAGCAATTATTGCACTGTTGTTAAAGGGATCCCGATCCTTCCACTGCATAAATGTTTGCTTGAGGATGGTTCCAAAAATTTTAAGTGAATAGATTCCCTTTTTACGAAACGTTTGTAAGTTTAAAGACATGATGCCCTTACTATCGCAGTGCGAAGTAATTATGGATGCTATTTTAGGTTTACTAAGAAAAAGGCCATTGCTTTTCACAATGGCCTTTTCATTATGCTTATAAGAAGATTAACTCAATTTTTTCTCCAGTTCATCAATCTTTGCCTGGGCTTCCAACTTGCCGAGTGATAAGGAAAGTTTGTACAGTTCCAGTGCTTCGCGTCTTGCTTCTTTCTTTTTACGCGGGGCAAATTGGGTGCGGTTTGCCGCCATTTCCAATGCCCGAGCCTGATCAAAGTAAAGGTTGGCTACGGCAACTTTATTCTCGGTCTGGGTGTCGTTAACCAATCGTTCGAGCGAAACGATATCACTTTCGTTTACTTTAATCACCTGGTCTTTTATCAATAACACAGAATCTCTGTGATTCACTTTTGCCCAAGCGGCAAGGTTTTCATCCCGTAACGTGGCGATTTGTTTTTGAAGTTCAACAATTTCTTCTGAACGCTTGGCCAGATCAGCTTTTAACCGCCTAACCGATGCAGCGGATTCTTTTGACGAATTGGCTGTTGTTTTTTCCAATGCGGCAAGTTTTAGTTCGGTTTCTACCACATACATATTGATAGCCTGAAGACGGCTTACATAATCAGCGTATGAACTTCCTTCTACCATTTTCAGCTGCAAGGATTTACGGCTGGCATCAATAGAATCAATGAGGATGCCCACTTCGTTCATACCGGCTTCTGCCTTCTTACTGGCGGTTAACTGAACGCTAAGCGAATCAACTTTATCTTGTAGTGCCGTTTTCTCCTTGGTATCGCAACTAAAAAGGAACAGCATGAGGGCGAATGCTAAAATAAGGTGTTTCATAATGTTAGTTTTATTTAGGTCTTCATGTACGATCTCCAGAATAGTGCCAATAATATGTCGCTACAAGGGGATTCAATTGATTGTATAGCAGCGGAAAAGAGGAAATTATGTAGAGTATTTTCTACATCGCTTTAGGCTGTGTAGCAATATTGCCCAAATGGAAAATTGTCAAACCAATGATTTAAGGAAGCTTTTTATATGGTGATTAAAACTTTCCGGGTTTTCAAGGTTTGTGAGATGCCCTGCCTGGTCGACAACCTCAAGTGAGGAGTGGACAATCAGGGTATGCATCTTTTGAGCTGCTTCGATTGGGGTGATCTGGTCGTCTTTTCCTACCAGGATTAAAACGGGGATAGTAATTTGAGACAGTGTAGAACATGTTTCTTTTCGTTCGGCTAATGCCAGTAAGGTTTTACAAATGGACGCTGAGCCTGTTTCAAGAATGGTTTCTTCTATGAAACTTACTTCTTCTTTTTTGGTGGTGAGTGATGGTTCACTGAATAGTTTTTTAATGGAGTTAGCGGTGTATTCTGTTAAACCATTTTTACGAATGGAGTCAATGGTTTCCATTCTTTTTTTCTTGCCTTCTTCACTGTCTGCACCGCATTGTGTATCGGCTAAAATAAGTGCCGTAATGCGATCGGGTTGTTGCTGCAGGGCATTGAGGGCAATGTAGCCACCCATGGATAAGCCACAAATCACTGCGCGACTGATGTGCAGTGCATCCATGAACGTGAATAAATCAGTGGCAAACTGCTGTATGCTAAATGATTCTGTTCCGGAGTCAGAAGTACCGTGCCCACGTACATCGTATGCAATGGCCCGGTATTGTTCTTTCAATACGTCAAGCTGATTTTCCCACGTTGCCTTAGTAAAAGGAAAACCATGTATTAAAATTACACAAGGTGCATCTTCCTTTCCTTCATCGTAATAGCTGATGGTAATTCCTCCTGCATTTACTTTCTTTTCGGTGAATTTCATGATAGTATGGTTAACAGTGATTAAAATAAGCAATTATTCGTTGCGCTGAAAATCATTTCAGCTTGAGCCTTCATGCCTTTGGTCACCCTACTCACCCGTGGATAGGAAGTGTTGAATTCCAAATATAAAGGCGGGTTAATTCTTTCCTGCTTTTTCCCGTTCTTCTGCCTTTTTCTGCTTTCTAAAATAGCCTCTGAATAAAAAATTATGCTGGAGCGCCACCATATTAATATCCAGATTTTCCGCAGCCGAATTTACATTCTCCATGGTGCCTTTTAAATCCTGGGCAAAAACGGAATCGGTTAATAATACGCCAACAGCATTATCGGTACGATTCAACTGGCTTACTATTTTTTGCAGATCTTCCGACATCCGTTTTGAATTATTTCCAACCACAGTAATGTTTTCAAGTGCGTGCTGAAAGGTTTGGGTATAGGTTGTGTCGCGTAACAGTTTCGTGACCAAACCATCACCATGATTTATCTCATTTAAAACCTTACCGGCTTCAGCCGTTAGCCTATCAGCATTTGCACCGGTATTTTTCAGTGATGAGATGGTCAGGCGCAAATCATCTGCAATTGGTCCATCCCGAAGCAATTCACCAAAAACACCTTCGCCTTTGTTGAGCCGGTCGGAAATAACTTTTAAGTCATCAGAAATGGAACGGGCATTTACCCCAACTTCTTTCGCAATATTGAATAACTCCTGTGTGTCGGTGGGCGATAAGGCATTAATGGTGTCGT
>CAZCRJ010000498.1:0-2860 GCA_964501015.1 uncultured Roseivirgaceae bacterium
ATATATTGTGCGCTCAGTTTGTTCAGCATCCGGATTGGTTTGATGTAATCGTAGCCAGTAACCTATTCGGTGATATTTTATCAGATCTCGGCCCCGCAGTCGTTGGTGGGTTGGGAATTGCGCCAGGAGCCAATCTTAATCCTGAAAAACAATTCCCAAGCATGTTCGAACCGGTTCATGGTAGTGCTCCGGATATCGCAGGAAAGAATATTGCCAATCCAATTGCAAGCTTCTGGACTGCAGCTATGATGCTGAATCATTTAGGAGAATTTGAAGCGGAAACATTGTTAATGGCAGCAATCGAAAAGGCCACAGAACAAGGCAAAGTTCTGACAAAAGACCTTGGGGGTAAATCGTCCACTTCTGATGTAACCCTGGAAGTCTTAAATCATTTAAAAAATCTTAAGTAACAAACGTAACATAATAATTATGCGTTATGCCGCTGCTTCTATCGGGACTGGTTGTTAAATAGCTATGATATCCAGTCCTATAGCTTCTTAAACATAAAACCCCGTATAGTATAGACTACCGGGGCTTTTTCTTTGTCAAGTGTGATCTACCAGACCTTGATTCTTTCTGACTCGGGCTTATACATGTTGTCACCCGGTTGTACATTAAACGCATCATAGAAAGGTGTGAAATTCATCAACGGTCCGTTGACACGCCACTTGGCAGGAGAGTGTGAATTCGTGTTAACATACATGCGCAAAAATTCATCCCTGGTTTTCACGCGCCAGATTCTGGCAATGGAAATAAAGAACCGTTGGTCGGGGGTAAAGCCATCAATCTTCGTAGTGTCTTGTCCTTGTGCGGTTAATTTAAAGGCATCATAGGCGATAGCGATACCCGCAATGTCTGCCGTATTTTCCCCTACGGTTAAGGCACCCTTTACAGGTACAGAATCAAGTACCATGAACCTATTGTATTGATCAATCACTTGTTGGGTGCGTGCCTTGAATTTTTCATAATCACTTTTTGTCCACCAGTTTTTTACGTTACCGTCTTTATCAAACTGCGCGCCCTGGTCATCAAAGGAGTGTGTTATTTCGTGGCCAATCACCATGCCTATGCCGCCATAGTTTAACGCATCATCGGCATACAGATCAAAATAGGGGGGCTGTAGAATACCGGCCGGAAAAACAATTTCATTTAACGGAGGATTGTTGTAAGCCGTTACCGTTGGAGGAGTAGTACGCCATTCAGTTCGGTCGACCGGCTGGCCCACTTTGGCAAGGCTGTATAGAAAATCATTCGTATTGGCCGACAAGCGATTCTCAAACCAGGCATCTCGTTTTACGTCTACATTGGAGTAATCTCGCCATTTATCCGGATAGCCGATTTTCTCCGAGAAGGCATAGAGTTTTTCCTTTGCTTTTGTTTTGGTTGAATCACTCATCCAATCGAGGTTGTTGATGCGTGTTTCAAAGGCTTTCTTCAGGTTATCCACCAACACCACCATGCGCTGTTTAGCCTCTTCCGGAAAATATTTCTTTACGTACAATTGCGCCAGGGCATGCCCCAGTGAACGATCCACTGCTTCGGTCATTTCCTCTGCACGGGATTTACGCACGGCTTGTCCGGTTAAGATTTTGGCGTACTCAAAATTGGCATCAGCAAAAGGCTTGCTTAAGAAATTGGCATACGTGTTCAAGGATTTGGCCTTCAGGTAAATTTTCCAGTCATTCATCGGAACCGTTTTTAGCAACTTGTTCACCTGATCGTAGTACGCAGGTTGTTGCATGTTTACAGAATCAACAGTGGCGCCTAATTCCTTTAGGTACGCGGACCATCCGATGTGGGGTTGCGTTTTGTCAATATCGGCAACAGCCAGTTTGTTGTAATTAGCCCTAACATCCCTGCGTTCGATATTGGTTTTGTGCGAATCCGCCAGTCGCTTTTCAATGCTGTACGTCACTTCCGCATTTTTTGCCGCAGAGGTGGCATCATACCCAACGAGTTCAAATAATGTAGTGATATAGCGAATGTAGGCTTTTTGCACAGACAGCGTTGACGAATCCGTTCTGGAATAGTATCCTTTCTCAGGCAACCCTATTCCGGTTTGGCCGAGTTGTACAATATTTACTGAACTATTTTTAATATCAGGTCCAACACCAAATCCAATAATTGAACCATTGCTTACCTTTTGTTCTTCTGCTACAAACGTCATCATAGAAGGCACATCATCAATGGCATCAATGCGCGCCAGTAAGGGTTTAATGGGATCGTAACCACGTTTATTAATCGTGATGGTGTCCATCCCGGAGGCATAAAAATCACCTACCTTTTGTTCAATACTGCCAACCGGATTAGGAGTTTGCGAAACACTATCCAGAATACCTTGCAGGCGTATGCGCTGCGGGAAATTTAAAAAGGAATAGGACCCCACACCTGTCTGACTGTCAGGTATAGTAGCGCTATCGTACCAGATACCATTTACAAACGTAAAGAAATCATCACCGGGTTTTTTGGAGAAATCGATTCCCGTAATTACTACACGTGGTGGCTTGGAATCGGGAGTTGGATTACACGCTCCGATCAGGAATAGGGCAAGGGAATAGAACAGGAAATTTTTCATGGTATGAAGGTTAGAATGTGTAAGCAGACGAAAAATAGACACCTCCTTTTCATGAATCAACCTGATTTTGTCAATGATTACCGGCTTGGTTTAAACGGTAAAAATCATCGATTTTAGTGAACAAACAGCTGAAAAGTAAGCTTACTGTCACGTCTTGCATGCGATAGCTTGATGCGTAACCCTTTTTCTCCAAATAAATATTTTATGGGATTTAGTTGTTTTACTTTGTAAACCAAAGTACTTTTGAAGCAATATATGGAAAGTAGGGCAATCAAAGGTTTTATC
>CAZCRJ010000499.1:0-2854 GCA_964501015.1 uncultured Roseivirgaceae bacterium
CGCATATCGTAAGGCTGATTGGGATTGGATGGGATGATCTCATTTAAAGCGGGTCTTTTTTCGTTGCCAGGTGTATAGGGTAAGCGCGGAACACCATCCTCACAGTTTTGTGGAATATAACTCAGCAGCTTTTTAATATATAGAATACACTCTAACTCATTAGCGCAGGCAAAATGCGTCACCCCGCTTTTACTGCTATGGGTCTGTGCACCACCAAGTTCTTCGGAGGTAACATCTTCATGGGTTACCGTCTTTACAACGTTGGGGCCAGTAACAAACATAAACGAAGTGCTTTCCACCATCAGGATAAAATCAGTAATGGCAGGAGAGTAAACAGCACCTCCTGCACATGGGCCCATAATGGCAGATATCTGTGGGATCACGCCAGAAGCCAGCGTGTTGCGGTAAAATATATCAGCATATCCACCCAAAGAAACTACCCCCTCCTGTATCCGTGCGCCACCTGAATCATTCAGACCAATGAGAGGCGCACCATTTTTCATGGCTAGCTCCATCAATTTCACAATTTTTTCGGCATGGGTTTCTGAAAGTGACCCGCCAAATACAGTAAAATCCTGGGAGAACACATATACCAGCCGGCCATTCACGGTTCCAAACCCTGTTACCACTCCATCACCAAGGTAATATTCTTTTTCCAAGCCAAAATCCTTACAACGGTGCATCACAAATTTTCCGAGCTCCTCAAATGATCCTTCATCAAGAAGTAATTGGATGCGTTCCCGCGCTGTTAACTTCCCTTTCGCGTGCTGTTGATCTATTCGCTTAAGTCCGCCACCAAGCAGCGACTCCTTATTTTTACGTTCAAGTTCTGAAAACTTCTGGTTTAGAATAGGGTCCTTATGTTCACGATGTTCCATGACAACTGTTTTATGCCGAAATATAGTTAAAGGAAGGTTAAATTGAGTTGATTTTAAGCATATGAAAAGCACACTGGCGATTATAGATCTGGGCACCAATACCTTTCACCTTATGCTGGCTGAACGGCAGAATGATATGTATAGCATTACGTACCGTGAAAAGCAAGCTGTTAAGCTGGGCATGGGAGGAATCAATCAAAACCGAATAACAGAAGATGCCATTGAGCGTGCTGTGGAACGAATAAAACAGTTCAAAAAGACGATCAACGCACATCATGTTGAAAAGACATTGGCCTTTGGAACCAGTGCATTACGCAATGCTGCGAACAGGCATGAAGTGCTGGAAAGAATTAAAATTGAAACCGGTATTGACGTCACGGTAATCTCTGGCGACCAGGAAGCAGAGTTTATCTATCATGGAATATGCCTGGCCATGGATCTGGGTAAAAGCAAATCATTAATCATGGACATTGGTGGAGGAAGTGTTGAGTTCATTATTGGTAACCGGAATGAACTTTTCTGGAAAAGAAGTTTTGAAATTGGAGGCCAACGGTTAATGGAATTATTTCTTCATCACGATCCGATAACCGATGAAGAAATTAAAACTCTGCACACATATTTTGATACTACATTATCTGAATTAGTTGATGCGATACAATTGCATCAACCCGATGTATTGGTAGGCTCATCTGGCACGTTTGATACGCTGAGTGACATCTATTGCATTCGAAAAGGTATTACCAAGGATGAAGATGATCCTGAAACACCACTTACGCTTTCCGGATTCCATGACATCTATCAGGAACTCATCACCAAAAACCGGGTCCAACGTTTGGCCATACCCGGTATGATCGAATTACGCGTAGACATGATTGTTGTGGCGTGCTGCCTCATTGATTATGTGGTGGCTAGGCACTCCTTTTCATCAGTCAGGGTTTCCGGATATTCACTTAAAGAAGGAGCGCTTGCGTGGCTGAACAACACGATCAGCTAATGCCCAATCGCTTTTGAATTGCTTCCAGCGATGCGCCTTTAGTTTCGGGCATTACCGTTATTGCCCAGATTAGCTGGAATACCATCATAACTGCAAAAAATGCGAATATTATCCACGGATCATTTCGCAACAACCCTTTCGATTGATCCAGAAAAACTGGGGTAATCAGGGTGATCAGTGCGGCAAATATCCAGTGCACACTCGAGCCAAAGGATTGGCCTAGCGCACGCACATTATTCGGAAATATTTCGGAAATAAATACCCAGATGACCGAACCTTGTCCCATGGCATGAGCGGCAATAAACATTAGTAAAAACGTCATCAGAAAACCAGAGCCCAATCCTGAATGAAAGGCATAGGCAACCATGGATAAACTTAAGATGTACCCTAATGATCCTACAATCAAAAGACTTCTTCTCCCCGTGCGGTCAATGAAGTATAAACCAACAAACGTAAAAATAAGGTTTACACCCCCTATCGCGATAGAATTAAACAGCGATTCCTTTGCCGCAAGGCCAGCACGCTCCAATATCTCAGGAGCATAATACAGTATAAAATTGATACCCGATAATTGGTTAAAAAATGCAATAAAGAATGCCAGCAGAATTGGTTTACGATAGTTCGTACTAAAGAATGACTCAACCTTATGCATTCCCTTTTCAACCCGTATACTTGCTGCTTTAATAAGCTCTACTTCTTCGTCAGGATTTTGTACACCAAGATCCTCCAGTACTTTTTTTGCTGTAGCACTGTCATTCCTTTTGGTAATTAACCATCGCGGACTTTCCGGAACACGCATTACCATTATTGTATACAGAATAGCGGGAATGGCTTCAACACCAAGCATCCAACGCCAGTCATGTATGCCGCCAAATCCTTGTAAAAAATAATTGGACAGAAAGGCGATGAGAATACCAAACACAATGTTGAATTGATACATGGCTACCAACCGGCCACGAATAGCAGAAGTTGAAATTTCAGA
>CAZCRJ010000500.1:0-2852 GCA_964501015.1 uncultured Roseivirgaceae bacterium
ACCCTGGTATGACCAAAGAAGAAATTGAAGCCGAATACAAGCGCGTGATAAACGTGAAGAAAGTGATTTGGATGAAGAAAGGGCTTGCCGATGACGAACACATCTGGCATTTGCACGAAAGCAAGTATGTTACCATGGGTACAGGCGGACACACCGATGAGTTTGTACGTTTTGCTGATGCCAATACCATCTTGCTGGCATGGATTGATGAAGATGAAAAAGACGACCATCCCCTTAACCGGATTACGTATGATCGTATGCAGGAAAATTTAAAAATACTGGAAGCGTCTACCGATCAGGATGGAAAGCCTTTTCGTATTATCAAGGTTCCATTGCCCAGCCTCGTGGAATGGCCCGCAACCGTTGTGGAGAAAAGAAATGACGGAGAATTCTGGAAGCTCACACCAAAAAGTTTTCTACCCCAGGAACGTCCTGCTGTAGGCGATACCCTCATTCGGGTAGCGGCAACATCATACCTCAACTTCCTTGTAACCAATGGTGTGGTGTTGAATGCATCTTATATTCAACACGGTACACCAACCGATCGCGAGAAAAAAGTGAGCGCCATTCTTAAAGAAGTATTCCCCGATCGTGATCAGGTGTGGATCGATGCGCTTCCGGTAAACCGCAATGGAGGCGGCATACATTGCAGTACGCAGCAGGAACCCAAATTGAAAAAGTAATCTTATTCAATGAAGTCCACTGTAATCGATAGGATATTCTTTCCCAATCTTTCGTGGTTTTTACTACTCTTGATTCCTGTTACCTTCTTCGGATTCTATCCTTCCTATTTTTCACAAATTACATCCCCAACCTCATCCATTGTTCATGTGCATAGCATAATGATGGTGATTTGGTTGGCGTTTGCAGTTATCCAACCACTTCTGATCAAGACTAACAAGTCAAAAACGCATCGGCTGGTTGGTAAGCTCAGTTATTTTATAATGCCGTTAATCGCTATCAGCGGATATTTCATACTCCGCTATTCTTACCATCGTGCATTAAGTGGTGATGATGTGGGCCCACCTGGATTTTATCCAAGTGATCTTCCACTGGAAATAAAAGCTGCTGAGTTTGTTGTGATCGGTATGGTGTATTGGGTGTGGTTGCTGGTATATTATGTACTTGGAGTAACCTTAAGAAAAAATGTAGTTGCCCACGCAACCTTTATGTTGGCAGCCGCGCTAACCATTCTTGGTCCGGCTGGCGATAGACTAATCGGTCACATCTGCGATGCCATGGGCTTGCCGTTTAATGCTTTTGCCGGAAACTTTGTATTTGCCTTAGTGGGTTTGGTGTTTTTAGGTCTGCTATTCCTTCATCAAAAGAAAAAACTAAGCCTTCAACCCACTAGTACCGTGTTACTGATTCATGGCATTGGAGTTTTCCTTTTTTATACTCTGCCATATCATCCTGTATGGAACTGGTTAGCTGCTTATCTATTTAATGGTTAACCACAATGACTAAACGCTCCAACTACTTCTACTCGGTCTACTGGATACTTCTTATCGTTGTCTTTCTTGGTTTCGCACCAAGCTTCTATTTAAAGTTTTTCGTTACCGATCAGCCTTTCTATCCTACTGGACTTCCTATACCTCACGTTGTACACGGAATCATTCTTACTATCTGGTACATTTTCCTGGTGGTGCAGTCGCGTTGGATTACAGTCAACGATTTTTCAACGCATCGTAAAACAGGGTGGTTTGGCGCAGCGTGGGCTGTGCTGGTTATCGTATCCACCGTGTGGGTGATTTCCATTTTCCCCGATCGTATGGTAACATTGGCTCACCAAACCAATTCTACGGTTGAGGAACTGGAGCCCGATTTACTCCGCATTCTGTGGATGGACATTTTCATGAGCATCCTCTTTATTGCTTTTTTCCTTGCGGGGATCAGTAAACGAAACACACCGCATATTCACAAACGTGTTATGCTCTATACGGGCATAGTATTTCTCTTTGCGGCTACAGGCAGGCTGGGAGGAATTACCAGTTATTTTCTAAACCCCATTATAGGATTCGTAATCGGTGTGGGTATCTTGTTTGCCCTTACTGTGAGTTTACTGATATATGATTATCGTCAGCATAAAAAAATCCATCGTATATCATGGATTTGCTTCGCGTTATACTGGGGGTTAACTTTTCTGAGTTTTTATATAGCAGAAACAGCTTTTGGGAATCGATTGGTGAATTTACTGTAAGATGAAAAAAAACTTCTTTCTGGTTGCTGGCGTGTTAATGCTTATTCTGTCATTTATCGCGTTCTCCGACAATTTGATTACAGATGTTGGTCAGGAAAGCAACAGCGATCCAAAGTTTATTATTCACGGACTGTTTTGTTTTGCCTGGTTTATCATTTTCGTAATCCAAACCAACTTCATCCGAAAAGGCAATTATAGTGCTCACAAAAAACTTGGCATTATTGGAGTTATCGTAGCAGCTGGAGTATTTATCAGTACGCTGTACGTTTTTATCGTAATCTTCGAAAGTTGGGAGACCATGCCCTTCTTCGCCAAAGCCAACCGATTCTTTATGCCAACCTATGCTTTGTTTATTTACCTGGCCTATACGTACCGTACACAATCCGAAAACCATAAGCGGTTCATGTATGTGGCTACACTGTATATGCTTGGCCCAATACTGGATCGCGCGTCTGAACATCTTTATCTTGATGTATTCATCTTCAATCCGGTCATCTGGAATGGGTTGTTTATCTCATTATTCATCTACGACTGGCTGACCATTAAAAGAATCCATCCGATTTCATACATCGGCTTCATTTGGTTTTACATTATATGGGCAATCTCCATTCTGACGTAATATTACTAGATGATTTTAGGTCAATCATCTAAC
>CAZCRJ010000501.1:0-2840 GCA_964501015.1 uncultured Roseivirgaceae bacterium
GTCTGGCAATGTTATCGCTATGTTCAGGGCTAAAGAAAAACCGGAAACCAAATTTAGGAAGGTGGTGAGTGGTGAGGTACGCCTTCAGGTTCAACACTTCGCGCAAATAATAAGAACCCAGTTCACTTGTAGATTCTCCTACTTTATGGATGGCAGTTGGTGCTTTATGATTTCTTTTTTCCAAAATCAGAATAGATGATTCTGGTCTGGATTGCTTTACTTGTAGTGCCAATGTCAAGCCTGCAAAGCCCCCTCCAAGTAAAACGAGATCATATTTTTCAGGGTGTTCCATTGGCATGCATGACTACTAAGCCAATGTAGGTAATTATTCAATAGTACAACAGGCCTGTATTTATCTTTCGGGCAAGTAATTCTCCCTAAGCTTCTGGAAGTAAATGGCTAGACAGATTTCGCTTAAGGTTTAAGAACCGAAACAAACCTGGCCAGCCGGGACCTTTCGGCTGTGTTCAGGGAAAGGGTATCCCCGTTTACGGTGAAGCCATTGGTCATCTCAAAAGCAGCAAAGAGATGTCCCTCTGTATCTACACCTATGCAGGCCATTTTTGTTGCTCCGACAGGAGAAAACCGTATGCGTTTTCCATTACTGATTTCATACCTTGCGCTGAACGTGTTGCACCCCCCGTTTCCGGTAACCGTCCTGTTGGAGGCCTTGAGTAGCATGAAGGCCTCCCGATCTGCGGATGATGGTGAAGCAATTTTACTTCCGTTCAATTCGATCAACTTCCAGTATTTCTCTGTTATTCCAGATTGCTCCTTGATCAGTTTGTAATTATCCGCTAGCACTCCTTCAATTTTATTGCCTTTCAAATCAAGTTGGTAAAGGTGGTTTTCACCAACTGCATAATAGGCAGGAAAGGAAAATTCATCCACATTTTCAAGAGTAACGATCTGACCGGATACATTCCATCCGAAAGTTCCGGTTCTTGTTTGTGTTTCTTCTGTTTTTCCCAGATAGGATGTTTCCAGTGCATAGTTTAAACCTTCGCTTAGAATTAGTGTAATTTGTATTCCTTCACAATCGGCACAGGGAACAATACCGGTGTATACTCCTTCCCAATCGAGGGAATTTTGGCTATTGTGTGCAGGATCGGGAATACTGATTTCTTGAGTAGTTTGTTTTTGTGGTTCACATGAAGCAATGCTGATTAGCAATATCAATGCAAAATAATATGATGTTTTCATGATGACTTTTAATAAATTCTATAAAACTAAAACAAGCCCTCTATGAATTCGATCTCGGAAATTCATTAAACGAAAATTATCCTGACCACTACCTTCTGTACCTTATACACAGTGTTCAGTTGCCCCATTGTCGCTGTTCTGCATCCTTTGGAAACAGTTTTCTAACCCTGAACAGAAAGGGAATAAAGAATGCCAGTCCGATTATGCCCCAGATAATAAAGCCCACCATATTGGTATCGTCAGTGGAACCTGCCAAGGCAAAAATTTCCGGATCTTCCGCATGCATTAATAAATCGAGAGAATCTCCTGGCAGCCATAGCGTATTACTCTGGGAGGTAATGTTTTCCGTGTCAAGACGATAGGACCACTGGCCAAGGGTATCGGTGATCGCAGAATTGTTGAGGGTATACAGAATTACCGGCACACTGAAGGGTGCGGTCATGTTCCCTGCAACCTCTTCGTACACGATGAGCGTATCTGCTACTACAGCTGTAACCTTAATGGCATTATCGTGCCAACTCACATCCTTAATAAGGTATTGGTTTACTGCGATAAAGAGAATGCCGAGTCCGAGAAAACCCAAAAGTAAAGTAAATACTATTCCACAACCTGATTTCATGGTCTTAAAATACTCATTCTGTTTAATAAACGTAGTCTAAATATGTCCAGCATGAATTAACCTTCAGGTAGTTCTCCCTTCTGTTTCCGCTACCGATGACGCAAATTTCCAAAGTAGGTGATTTTCATCATTCCCGAAAATGCTCAGGTTCTGTACCTTCCTTATGTGTTAGCGGTAAAAATTTAACAACTACTGTTATGAAAATTTTCATTATTGCCCTTGTCTTTATTGCAGCAACTATTTTTCCCATTTTATTCTTTCCGTTACTGGCGTTGACTTTAATCATACTGTTAATCGTAGCTCCTCATGTACTTAAGAATGGCTTGGGTATGTGGTCAGACGAAGAACATATAATGGAATCACAAAAGCATTAAGCTTTGTTGCAGGTATTGATTTCGACTTGAAACCCACTAGGGATAACTATGGGTCTGTGCGATGTAAGCAGTCTCAACATAAATCTCATTACTTTATCCCGAGTAATCGTTTACCTGCAGGCACTGTACTTCTGCTCATTTTCACTTCGACAGGATTGATGCATGCTTTACTTCTCGCAATTGATCAGGAAATATTATAACCCCTTTTAAATACCTATCTTACAGTTAAAACAAACGCTCAAATACCAAATGGCAAACGTGAATCTATCATCAAAAGACTTTTCTTCTGAGAACCCTATGGATCTCGAAAGTATGATTGAATATCAGAACGATGCTGTGGTCAGCAAAACCCTGATAAAAAAACCGACTGGCACGGTAACACTATTTGCATTTGATAAGGAACAAGGGTTAAGTGAACATACGGCCCCCTTTGACGCGATGGTGTGTTTGCTTGATGGAGAAGCAGAAATTACAATCGCCAAAACAAGTCATGTAGTAAAAAAGGGGGAAATGATTATCCTTCCAGCCAACATTCCCCATGCCTTGTCCGCTTCGCTACCGTTTAAGATGTTGCTGACGATGATCAAATCATAAAACATTACTTTTTTCGTATCGCCAACAGTCCACCAATATAGGCCATTGGA
>CAZCRJ010000502.1:0-164 GCA_964501015.1 uncultured Roseivirgaceae bacterium
ATGCTCTGGAAACCCTTCACGTAAACGTTAGCTAACGATGGCAAAGAAAGAAAAACCTGGTAAAAAGGAAGAGCAAAAAAAACCGCGTGTTCATAAAGCGCTGGAAGGCTTTGAAGTGTCCATCGATCAGTTTGGTGAACTTAAGTCCAATATGAGTATCGAGG
>CAZCRJ010000502.1:210-2837 GCA_964501015.1 uncultured Roseivirgaceae bacterium
TGCATTTCTCGACAAGAATGTAGAAGATAAAAAGCTTGCAGAACGGGATGATTACGAGGAGTTGAAAAAAGGAAAAAAGGAGAAGAAGAAAAAATAAGCAACCAGACCTCCAGGGTTTTAAAAACCTTGGAGGTCTAATTACTTCCTTACCTTGGGAATCAGAGTCGGTACCTTGTTCCGGTAGGCACGGTACGGTTCGCCAAATTTTTTAATAAGCTTACGCTCTTCTAATGGAATTCCGATAGCCACGTAGGTAATAATACATCCAACAGAAAGTAAGGTTGTAACGTTTGGTGTAAACAACCAAAAGCCCATCGCAAGTAAAATTGTTCCGGCATAGAGCGGATGCCGTATATGTTTCAGAATTCCTTCAGCTTTAAATTCTTCAATCGCATCCTCTTTAAATCCCATAAACCCACGCAGGTTGAATTGTTTAAAAGCTGCCTTAACTATAAAAATACCAAGTGTCGCCAGCATGAGGCTGAAATAGCGTGTCCATCCGTTTACGTCAATCAAATACTCAGAAGGAATGCTTGCGTTAAGAAAAAGAAGCATTACCAAACCCACCACTGAAAGAGCATTATACATCACCCGGTAATACTTAAACGCGCCACCCAGTGCGACTCTCCAAAATTCTTTAACCCTATCAGCAGCAAGAAAACTGTGAATAAAAAAATACAACGCCCAGCCAACTATTAAAACTAAGTACATCTTCATAGCTGAAAGTTAACAGAAAAGCTGATTACCTTTGATGATATGACAGCTACGTTAAAACCAATTAAACTTGGCATTATCCGTGAAGGAAAAACCCCACCCGACAAACGAGTTCCCTTTACACCTTTGCAAGCAGAAGAAATCCTACAGCGTTTTCCGCACGTTAGTATATCTGTACAATCGAGCACTTTGCGCGCATACCGTGATGATGAGTACCGCGATTTAGGAATCGCAGTAAAAGATGATATCAGCGATTGTGACATCCTGTTGGGCATTAAGGAAGTACCAGCAGATCAACTTATTCCGAACAAAACGTATTTATTCTTTTCACACACCATTAAAAAGCAACCGTATAATAAAAATCTGCTTCGGGAAATCCTGAAGAAAAAAATCAGACTGGTAGATTATGAAGTTCTGAAAGATCGCCTGGGCAACCGGCTGGTAGCCTTTGGCCGATTTGCCGGTATTGTTGGCGCCTACAATGGATTATGGGCTTATGCTCAGCGCTATGGAGGGTTTTCATTGCGCAGGGCGTATGAACATTTTGATATCAACGACCTGAAACTCGATCTTCGAAATGTAAAACTACCACCCATTAAAATTATTCTGACTGGTGGGGGTAGGGTAGGCAAAGGATCAATGGAAACACTGGATACAGCCGGTATCCGGAAAGTAGGGGTGTATGATTTTCTGACAAAAACTTTTGACGGCCCTGTTTATGTTCAGCTTGGCAGTGCCGATTATCATATTCGGAGAGCAGGAGGACATTTCAACCGGGAGGAGTTTCATCAACATCCCGAGCGGTATGACTCCACCTTCTTGTCGTTTACAAAAGTTGCAGATGTATTGTTGGCCGGTGCTTTCTGGAATACTAAAGCTCCAGTGCTCTTCACGCGTGAAGACATGAAGTCTTCTGAATTCAAAATCAAAATCATTGCCGACATCACCTGCGATGTGGGCGGATCTGTGCCCAGTACAAAAAAAGCGAGCACCATCCCTGATCCGCTGTATGATTACAATCCGGTTACCGATACGATTGAACCTCCGATGAGTTCAGAGAAACTGGTTACGGTTATGGCTATTGATAATTTGCCCTGTGAATTACCTCGAAGTGCATCGGAAGAATTTGGTAGGGACTTGATTGACAAAATTCTTCCTCTTCTTTTCGAAAGTGATCGCGAAGGAGTCATCAAACGCGCCACCATCGCGAAAGGCGGACACCTGACAGAAGCCTACGATTACCTATCCGATTATGTAGCAGATTAAGTTGCTGATATTTTCTATTTTTGAACATGTTTTTATACAACGTTACCATTGGCATTGACAAGGATGTAGAAGAGGAGTGGCTTATCTGGATGAAGGAGGAGCATATCCCCGATGTGCTGGCAACCGGAAAGTTTGTTATGCACAAGATGTATAAAGTGCTGCATGAAAATAACGATGGGTCGGTGTCCTACAGTGTGCAGTATTTTGCAGAAACACTTGATCACGTGGTTACTTACCTGGAACACTTTGCTCCCACGCTGGTTGAAAAACACAAACAAAAATACGGGAGCAAGCACGTTGCATTCCGAACCTTGCTGGAGGAAATTTAACGATCCTGAAGAATTGCTTTTATCTGCTCCGCCTCCAAGGAGCAATTAATCCATTCCCCATCAAGCCTTGCTTTGTATTTTTTGTAAAAATTTAAAGCCGGTTCATTCCACTCCAATACCTGCCACATCATACCCGAGCACGCTTCGTCAAGGGCATGCTGCATGGTACGATCAAAAAGTTCTTTTCCTATTCCCTTGCCCCGTTCGTTTTCCGGCTGCGTCAGCCCGCAGGTGTTGCAGGCCATCCTCAGCGGCCGCGTGCAGCCCGACAAACGTGGCGAACAGCGTGAGGCCGCGGTGCTGTTTGCCGACATTCGC
>CAZCRJ010000503.1:0-855 GCA_964501015.1 uncultured Roseivirgaceae bacterium
ATTCTGACGCTGGTAAGCAGCCTGGTTTTTTCTTTTTCAACATCAGCAAATACCTTATCCGATGCACTTCCTGTGGAGAGTGACACCATTAAGCGCTCCAATAGAACTAAAGAAAAAAATGGCTACGATTCGTCAAGTTACTTTGTAACCCTTAACAGGGTTTTTATTTTGGGTAATACCAAAACCCGCGAAAGTATAATCAAACGTGAACTGTCCCTGAAGCCAGGAGATTCTGTATTGAATACGGAGCTGCCGCGTATACTGGAAAAAGATCAACAAAAGATTTTCAACCTGGGATTGTTTAATAATGTTGATATCCGTTTACTGGAAATTGTTACAGGCACTGCCGATTTATTAATTGAAGTGGATGAACGTTGGTATACTTTTCCGGTGCCGATTTTCCAATTGTCTGACAGGAATTTTAATGAGTGGTGGGAAACCTATAACCATGATTTCAGCAGGGTTATTTATGGACTAAAACTCTATCAGTACAACATGCGTGGGCGAAATGAAACACTAACGTTTACCGCACAATTCGGTTTTCTGAGAAGATTCGAGCTCATGTACAGAGTACCCTATTTCGACAAAAGGCAAAAACAGGGTTTGATTTTTCAAACGGATTTTATCGATGCGAAAAATGTTGCCTATAAAACTGAGGATCATACGCTAATTTTTCTGGAGACCGATAAAGTTTTACGAAACACAAGAGGCGCTGGATTGACGTACACCTATCGGAATTCATTTTATCGTCACCACCGGTTTGGCTATTATTACCGGACAACCAGTATCACTGATTCGCTTGCCAGAAGCAATCCCAATTACCTTGGCCCCGGCACATTAAATCAGAATTATGAT
>CAZCRJ010000503.1:865-2837 GCA_964501015.1 uncultured Roseivirgaceae bacterium
TGCGTACCCACTCACGGGCCACAACCTGTTGTTTCATCTTCAGAAAGTGGGGTTCGGATTTACAAAAGACCTCGAAAAACTAGATATTTGGACGAGTTACGCCCATTATCTTGACCTGAAAAAAAACTACTACTTGTCTAATTTTTCGTTCGCTTACTGGAGCAACAAATCGGATATTCCGTATTACAACTATGGGGCAATGGGGTACAACAGAATCTTTGTGCGTGGATATGAAGTGAATGTTATAGAAGGACCATGGTATGTCCTTAATAAAACAACCCTCAAGAAAAAAATATTCTCCAGAACGTACAGTTTGCCAGGCAGCAGGTTTAAAGAATTTAAGTATTTACCGTTTGCGATTTATCTGAAAACATATGCAGATGTTGGCTATGTACGAAACTACGAAGCCTATGAGGAAACGATTCCGGTACAGAACACATCACTATCAAATAAAGTTATTGCCGGAACCGGTTTTGGATTAGATATTGTGAGCTCCTATGATGTTGTAATCCGACTGGAGTATACCTTCAATGCAGAGGGCAACAAGGGCTTCTTTTTCCACCTCAAAAAAGAGTTTTAATTTAAGTCTGTCTGCAACAATCACTGCAGGAATGCTAACCTAGTACCCACTATAGGTGAAGGTTTGCCTCCCTTTCCAATTTCTTATATATTCATTCTTCAAATTGTATGTATGAGGATAGCCCTTACCATACTTGTTTATTTCACTTGTTCAGTGATACAAGCACAAAGTGTGTCAACATTAATGGGTGCACGCGCTCAGGGCTTAGGCTACACTACATCTGTACTAACCGACTCATGGGGTGTTTTTAATAACATCGCTGGAATAGCTACTCTGACGCAGCCGACAGCTTCCTTTACCTATGACCTGCGCCATGCATTGCCCGGTGCAGACCGAACCGCGGCAGCCATAGTATGGCCCATTAAAGCCGGAGTTCTGGGTGGCGGTGTTGTTAATTTTGGTGATGCCCTGTATAGTGAAAGCATGATCACTGCCGGTTTCAGCAATCAGCTTGGACTGGCCTCTTTAGGACTCAACTTGAAGTACATTCAGTATCGTGCAGAAGGCTTTGGTACCAAAGGAGTATTTACAGTAAACTTTGGGGGAATAGCGGAACTCACTCCTACCCTTTCTGTAGGCGCACACATCACCAATATTAATCAACCGAAAATTTCCGCTGATGATAACCGAATTCCAACCATATTAACGGCAGGACTTGCCTTTAAACCTACCGACAATGTTTTTATTGCTACGGAAATAGAGAAGAACATTGACTATCAAGCGACCTGGCGTATGGGGCTTGAGTATCTCTTCAATAAAAAATTCTGCGCCCGGACTGGGTACGCCATTCAACCCAACACAGCATACTTTGGGATGGGTTTTAAAGCCACTCGCTTCTCCATCGATTATGCCATACAATACAGCACCCAATTACAGTTTGGTCATCAAGCTTCCATAACCTACCAATTCACCAGATGAAGTGCGGAATACTACTGGTAATTTTCCTCCAATCGTCTATTTTCCTGTGGGCCCAGGAATATCCGCGGAAAGAGGTAGATCTCGAGCGATTAGCCGATGAGCTCTTTGGTTTCCAGGATCTGGACCTGAACTATGAGGATTTATATGAAAACCTGGCCATGTTGCTGGCTTCTCCTAAAAATATAAACAAGGTAACAGAGGAAGAACTACGGTTCATTAATATTTTAACAGAAGAACAGCTGCAAAACTTTCTTTTCTATCGGTCAACCCACGGCAATCTTCTCTCAATTTATGAATTGCAAGCCATTCCTGATTTTGATCTTCAAACCATTTATAGAGTAATCCCATTTTTCAATGTTGATGATCCGGCTAAAGGCATCAACGCTACCCTATGGAAAAGAATGATACATGACGGAGATAATTATGCCATCTTCCGGTACGAAAAAATTCTTCAAACAAAACGTGGATTTACCG
>CAZCRJ010000504.1:0-2834 GCA_964501015.1 uncultured Roseivirgaceae bacterium
TTGGCAAAAAACAGTTTTTGCCTCACCAAACAAAAAACCTATTTTTGAGCCCTTACTATAACCCCTTGAATTGTGATCGTTAAAAATATAGCCCTATTTGTTCTTATTGCCGGTATTACTCAGGTTGTCCTTGCACAAGCACCTGCCGATTCAAAGGAACTGGTGCGGAAAGGAAGACCAGACCTGCCCGGCACGTTTGTCATTGATTTTGGCCTAAGTATGCCTTTTGAAAATGATCCCCGGTTCAACACCGGTATGTGGGGTTCCCGTAGCTTAAATCTGTATTACCAGGTTGACAAGCGTATTGCAAAGAGTAAGTTTAGTGTGCACCCTGGTGCTGGATTGGGGATGGATCGATATAAGTTTAATAATAACAATTCATTTACCTATAAAGCTGGTCCTTCCGGCCCCTATGATTCACTAAAGATGGTTCCCGGATCGGATATACTGGGATCGGATGCAGATATACGGAAATCACAACTTATCACAAACTATGCTGATGCCCTCGTTGAATTTCGCTTCAGCACCAATCCAAATGACCCTGCCCGAAGTTTCAAGGTGTCCCTGGGTTTTAAAGGAGGTCTCCTCTTTGATTCCTTTACTAAAATGAAATACCGACAGGATGGTGAAACCAAGAAAATCAAAAACAAGCAGGATTTCAACCTCAACGCTTTCCGTTACGGGGTGACCTTGCGGGTAGGAGCTGGAAACTTTAATGCCTTCGGATACTACAGTGTATCAACCCTGTTTGAAAAAGGGAAAGGCCCCAGCATGAATGAGATCAATAACTTTACTGTTGGTATTTCCCTGGCCGCATTTTAAATGCTTATCGTCCCTGAAAATCAGGTTTTCTTTTTTCCAGAAATGCGCTGACTCCCTCTTTGTAATCATGGGACGTGCCTGCAATCTCCTGGCAATAGGCTTCATATTCCAGCATATCCTCTAATGTGGCTGTGGTTGATTTATTCAACATCTTTTTAATGATCCCTATCGACTTCGTAGGTGCTGTGGAATAATAGTCAGTATAGGATTTCACTACTAAGTCGAGTTGATCAGCGGGAACTGCTTTGTTGATGAGTCCTAGTTCCATTGCTTCCCCTGCCTTAATGCGTGAACCCATGCTGCACATTTCAAAAGCCTTTGCCATACCCACCAAACGAGGCAGGAAATACGAGGATCCGGAATCAGGCAC
Source organism: uncultured Roseivirgaceae bacterium (assembly GCA_964501015.1). Taxonomy (GTDB): domain Bacteria; phylum Bacteroidota; class Bacteroidia; order Cytophagales; family Cyclobacteriaceae; genus UBA2336. Next base: position 1,193 of record CAZCRJ010000504.1, read on the forward strand.
CAATCCGATGTTGATAAATACTTCGATAAAAGTCGCATCTTCAGTGGCAACAATAAGATCACACGCTAAAGCCAGTGAACAGCCCGCCCCCGCGGCAACACCATTTACACGGGCAATAATGGGTTTAGGCAAGGAACGCATTGCCCTGATGATAGGATTGTACCTTTTATGCAGCGATTGCATAAAGGATCGTTTTTGATCACCCGATGCCGCCTTTAGATCCTGCCCGGAACAAAACGCTTTACCTTCTCCGGTTAAAACCACTACACGTACTGCTGGGTCTTTGGCTACTGCCTTCAACGCATCTTGTAACTCAAACGTAATCTCGTCATTAAGAGCATTATACACCTCCGGACGATTAAGGGTAATGGTGGCAACACCCCCTTGTACTGAATAGCGTAAATAGTTGTAAGAATCCATAGCTGTACTATTTTTAAAATAAAATCAACATACCAAAAAACCCTACTGAAAAACCAATAACCGATCCTACCAAAACTTCCCGAGGCGTATGCGCATTAAGGTATAACCGTGCCGACATGATAATGCCAGCCAACACCAGTGCAATAAGTGTTGGTAGAAATAGGGAGCCATCTTCCGTAACTTTATTTAAAGGAAAGAGGATTCCAATCACACCCCAGATTGCTAAGCTGTGAATACTGGCCTTATACATAATGGTGATGAGGACGGAAACCAACACCAGGGCATCAATTATTAAAATCAGGCTGAAGAGATTGTCGCCCATCGATAACCGTGTTTTCGTATAAAGTAAATAGGTGAAAAGGCCATATAATGTGAGAATGATTAGAAACGGCTTTGTGCGTTCCGCCCGATCTTCCAATGACAGGGAAGAGATTATTCCAAAGATTCTGAGGAATCCGATATTGATAGCCGGCAGTGCAAACGTCAATAAAAAAAGAAGTCCTAGAAAGGACAAATTTGAATCGGATTTTATCGGATATAGTGCTACTGGATACTGAAAAGAAAACAACCCGATCAGGTAGGTGGCCATCAACAGGGGATGGAACACAAAGGAAGTGATTCGGGCGAGCACACTCACTATTACATCTCTTTACGTAAACGGGCTACAGGTATATTCAATTGTTCACGGTACTTTGCCACTGTGCGTCTGGCAATGTTGTACCCTTTTTCATTTAATATTTTCTCCAGTTTATCGTCTGATAAGGGTTTATTTTTATCTTCCTTTTCAATTACATCTTTAATGAACTGCTTTACTTCCCGGCTACTTACTTCTTCGCCAGAATCAGTGGCAATTCCTTCCGAGAAAAAATACTTGAGGGGAAAAATTCCAAAATCTGTTTGAATTGCTTTGCTGCTGGCCACACGCGAAATCGTACTGATATCCATATTTACCATTTGGGCAATATCCTTTAAAATCATTGGCCTCAGTTTCGCCTCATCACCTTCCTGAAAATAATCGTATTGAAAATCGATTATGGCCTTCATCGTTTTTAACAACGTCTGCTGCCGTTGTTTAATGGCATCAATAAACCATTTTGCGGCATCTAGTTTTTGCTTCACAAACGAAACCGCTTCTTTCAATTTCTTATCCTGCTTATTGCTTTTGTCGTAGGCTTTAAACATTTCCGTATAGGAGCGGCTGATGCGTAACTCGGGCGCATTC
>CAZCRJ010000505.1:0-2833 GCA_964501015.1 uncultured Roseivirgaceae bacterium
GCAGAACTGCTTACCAATGGATATGATGAGGAAGATTTTCAATCCATCCTCTATACACGGCCTGATAAATTTACAATACGGCATATTGGTATTGTAAATGAACAACGTGATCCAATTCCGTTTATAGAAGCTTTTCAACAACTACTGGACGAGCATGATGATTTCAAAGCGAATGTCATGCTGGAATTTGTTGGGGATGTATATGAGCCCTTTAAAGAATACATCCGGAAGCATGCTGCTTTACTTCCTATTATTCACCTTACGGGAAATGTTTCGCATGAGAAGGTTATGGAGTATTACGGTTCAACTTCATTGTTGCTGTTGATCCTTACCGGCTACCGCGATCCGCATGGATTCTTTCCTGGAAAATTATTTGAATACATCGCTACTGGTGTTCCTGTTCTTGGTATTGGGCCAATCGTAAGCGATGCTGCGGCTGTTTTGGAAAAAGCCGGAACCGGTACAATGGCGGAGAGTACAGATGTTGAAGGTATTAAAGTAGCAGTATTGAAAGCATTTACTGATTGGAAATCATCTGATATTCCCATTGGTAAGCAAGGAAACATTGCATTGTATTCCCGTAAGGTGATCACAGAGAAGTTGGTGGTGTATTTAAAATAACACAATAATTTAAGATGTAATATATAGTAGTAACGTTTCGTCCGTTTGCGGATAGCGAATGGAATTTATAAACGATAACCCGATTTTTTCCAGTAGTTTGATCGAAGCGTTGTTTGCAGGATGAGTGATGGCGCAAATAGTAGGTAGCTGTAATTGTTGAGCATACTCAAGTGTAACAGAGGCTGCTTCGAATGCATAACCTTTGCCCATATACTCTGGTAGAAAGGCAAAGCCAATATCCGGATACTCCAGCGTATCACGCCTAAGAATACCGCACATTCCGATACATAAATTGTCTTGCTTACGTATAACGGCATACAATCCATACCCATTATCACGATAACTTTTAAGTGGACCATTTTCAAGATAGGCGATGGCCTGCGCTTCATTTTTTACATTCCGGTCGCCAATAAATTGAAGCCATCCCGGAGTGTTTAATAACTGTACAATGAAGAGAGTGTCTTCCAGTGTGAATTCACGTAGCAGTAAGCGGTTGGTATCCAGAACAGTTTTCATAGGATAGATGCAGTATCCTTAACGTATTTTCAATCGCTGCAGTATTTGTCTGGCATTGATTCGTATTAGCCGATACTTACTCTTTTCTTCTCCGCTACTGATTTGTGAATAGCCTCCACTACCCGGATGTCTTTCAATCCTTCCTCACCCGGTACCAGCATTGGTTTATTTTGCTTGATGGAGAGTGCGTCATCATCCATTTGCTTCGCCTGTTGATTGGGTATGGTAGCATTCAGTTTCTTGCCATCACTGGTAATGCCATTAATGCCACTGTACGATTGGAAGGGAGAGAGTTTGTACCAGCCCCTATCACAGGTAACCTGTAACGTGTTCATGCTTTTACCCAAACTGGTTTCGCAATGCGCGGTAATACCACCTTGAAATTCCAAATCGAAGGTCATAGTTTCATCCGCTTCGGTGTAGATGTGCGGCCTGTCGGAAGATTGTTTTGCTGTAACGGCAATCGGTTCGAGGCCGGTACTATAGCGAACCGCATTGATCGGGTAAACACCCATATCATACGTTGCGCCACCACCCATGCTTAACTTTTGTTTCCAATGATCGGAGCGGCCATCAAAATATCCGGCAGCGGCATCGGCCTTCAGGATTTTGCCATAGGGTAATTCTTTCCTGTACCGGATAATCTGCTGGGTGTTCGGTTCATGCTGCATCCGGTAGCCTATGCTCAACATAACCTTGTTTTGTTTGCACGCATCAATCATTTGCTGACATTCATTTACTGTCATGGCCATAGGCTTTTCACACCATACTTGTTTGCCTGCCCGCGCAGCACGAATCACGTATTCAGCGTGCATGGAAGGAGGGAGTACTATGTATACTATATCAATATCAGGATTATTGGCAATGCTGTCGAAATTCTGGTAGGAGTATATGTTTTTGTCCGAAAGGTTGAATTGTTTTTTCCACCGCACAGCTTTTTCAGGTGTGCCAGTTACTATTCCCCTCAGTTCGCAATGTTGCGTTAGCTGGAGTGCCGGGGCAAGTAAATCCGTACTGTAATAGCCAAGGCCCACCAGCGCAACACCCAGTTTGTTTTTAGCTTGTGGCACAATGATGTTACCATAAGCGTGTTGACTTACATACATACCAGCTCCCGTAGCAAGCAGGTGTTTGATAAATTCTCTTCTGCTGTTCATGATGGTTTCAACAATTTTTAATTCCGGACCTCAAAATTTAATGTCCAAGATAAATGAGGCCCTGTGGCACTGCTAAGGTACGAAATTCTTTAGGGTTAATGTTGGGTTGCGCTGGTCTGAATCACAGGGAGATGAAAAGAATGCGGTTTATGCAGTTGCCCCCGCTGTGTAATCTACAATCTTGACGTTCAATTGAGTGGAAATGCCATTCAACTTTTTTAGTAACGTGTCTTTATCGTCTTCTGTAGCAATGTGAATTTTGTTGTCCGGAGAAAGTTTCAAGTAACCATCAAACACCTCCTTTAGCACAGTTGTGGAAGCAACCCGAATACTGAATGTCTGGTTAACCCTGCTCTTAACAATGAACAGATAATCAATTGAGTGGAATGGTCCTTTCTCCCCACTTTTTAGTCCAAGTATCCAAAGGTAATCGTGGTATTCTTTTTTGACAGGATCGATGGCGAGACGATAATGGGTGGTAAATATCACCAGGCAACTTAACCATAAAATGATGCCTATATAGACATTAGCCATAATGA
>CAZCRJ010000506.1:0-2822 GCA_964501015.1 uncultured Roseivirgaceae bacterium
TTCCTCACCGTGCAAAATGCCATCGCAGGCAGGTGTAAAAACACCTGTATCGTCCGTAACGGCAATCCCCACATCGGCCTGCTTTAACGCACCGGAATCATTCAACCCATCGCCCAACATCATTACTTTTTTTCCGCTGTGTTGTAAATCGCTGATAAAGTTCAGCTTGTCGTGCGGGCTTTGGTTAAAAAGAAGTTGGACCGAAGGATGAAATAATGTACTCATCTGCACCTTATCCGCTTTGTTGTCCCCCGAAAGCATCGCCACACATTTCGCACCCAAGCGGCCCAACATTTTTTCTATTTGATTACGCAACGAAGTGTGGATGCTGTAATAGCCCCTCACTTCATTATCGATTGATACAAATACCCTTGACGACTCCTCATCTATACGTTCATGAAATCCGGTAAGTCCTGCTGAACCAATCTTAACCAGATGCCCTTCAATGGTTCCCTGTATTCCTTTACCAGGAATCTCTTTAAATCCCAGCACCTCCGCTGTACTGATGGCAGCAATGTGCTTGTGAATAAGCCTGCTTAACGGGTGGGTGGAAAAACTGGTGAGTTCTCCAATCCACATCATTTCTGTTTCGGTTAACTCTCCGGTAAATGTTACCTCCGGATCTTTTCCATGAGTTACTGTTCCGGTTTTATCGAACACAACGGCATTGATTGTTGACATTCGTTCAATGACATCGGCATTTTTCAGGTAGAGATTATGCCTGCCAAAAACACGAAGCATGTTACCATACGTAAACGGTGCTGTTAGTGCAAGGGCACAGGGGCACGCCACAATTAATACCGATGTAATAATGAGCCATACCTGGGAAGCATCTACGACATACCAATAGGTAGCTGTAACCAACGACAACCCTAGAATAACCCAGGTAAACCGTTTAGCGGCACGATCAATCAAACGCTTATACTTACTCTCTTTCGGTTTCTGAAAGGCATCCTTATTCCACAAACTGGTAAGGTGACTTTGTGAAGTTTTCTTTTCGATAACTAGCGTTGCGGGCTGCCCGATAAGTTTACCTCCTGCATATACGAGTTCACCTTTTGTAACCCTGACGGGCCGTGACTCACCTGTAACAAAGCTATAGTCAATAAAAACTTCCTCTTCCAATAAAAGGCAATCCGCTGGAATAATTTCCATATTTCGAACTTTGATCTGATCACCTTTTTCCAGGTCATACACCACCACCGGATCCCAGGCACTGCCTGATTTTTTTAATACTGCTAATGGGAAATAGGATTTAAAATCACGGTCGAATGCGAGACTATCATATGTCTTATTCTGAAACCATCGCCCAATCAGCAGGAAGAAAACCAGGCCGGTAAAAGAATCCATATACCCTGGTCCATATCCCGATAGGATATCCCATAAACTTCGTAAGAACAGGGCAATTAGTCCAACGGCAATGGGCACATCAATGTTGATCTGGCGTTGCTTAAAACTTTTCCATGCCGATAGCATATAGTCCTTATCGGAATACAGGAAAACCGGAATGGATAAGAGAATATTCAAATATGAAAATACTTTCATCAACTGGCCATCTGCCTGATCGAGGCCTAAATATTCCGGGAAACTGAACAACATCACATTGCCGAAGCAGAAACCGGCAACTGATAATTTCAACAGCAGAGCCTTATCGGTGAAGGTATGTTGCTTTCCCTTACTTTCGGAGTCAAGATTTATTTTTGGAGTATACCCCAGCGATGCCATTAGCTTTGCAATACTGCTGAGCGCTGCCTCCTGCGGTTTAAAATCGATTGTGACTGTTTTGCGTGCAAAGTTTACTTCTGAACGGAGCACCGCAGGATTGAGCTTCTGAAGATTTTCCAGCAACCAGATGCAGGACACACAATGAATGGCCGGCACATAAAACTGCACACGGGTGAAGGTTGGAGAATCAAACGTGATTACTTTTTTACGTATTTCCTTTTCATCAAGAAATACATAGGTCTCTTCACTGACATAGCGAAGGGATGTTCCCGGATTATTCTCCAGGTCGTAATACTCACATAAATTGTTTTCACTGAGAATTTCAAAAACCGTTTTACACCCATAGCAGCAAAACGCCTTTTCCTCCATCCATAGCGTTTCTTCACATGGCTCGCCACAGTGATAACACTTCACATCTATTTTAACGATTGACTCCATTCTTATCCGGGGGAGATACTGTAACTGGAATTAATTTGATGTGTATGTTACTTTTTGATAGCGTATGTCCAAATCGGGCAATCCACATGATTCACCACATCCTCGGCAACGCTTCCGCTCATGAGGTGAGCAAGGCCTTTGCGCCCGTGTGTTCCCATAGCAATCATATCACCGTTGATCTCCTTCGTGAAATTGATGACGCCAGCTTCTTCATAGGGATCATTGAAAATATTGATGGTATGCTCCTTTAGCATGAATCGCTTGGCGAAAGCATTCAACCTTTTTTGCGTTATCGTGTCCCGGGTAAAATTGGTAGGCGTATTAATCCAAACAATATGAATTTTCGCTTTAAAGAAATTCTGAAGTGCCTTCACACTTGCTACCAGATCTTCCTGGTTCTCCGTATTCAAGGTATTCGGGAAAACGATATTCTTGATGGTTTCTGCCTTCACATATTTCTTAATGGTGATTACTGGAACAGGGGAATTGCGGACAATCTTTTCAGCATTAGAGCCAATTAATATCTCACGCACCCCGCTGGCGCCTTTGGAACCCATTACCACCAAATCAATTCCGTTATCGGAAATATAATCTGTCAGCATTCTGTACACCGGACCAAAAATTACCTTATTGGTAATTTTCTTGTTTTCCGGTGCATA
>CAZCRJ010000507.1:0-2532 GCA_964501015.1 uncultured Roseivirgaceae bacterium
ATTCAAATTGACAACGATGAAACCACAGTAATCGTTACAGATTCAGCCTATTTAACGATTTATTCTACACTCATTGAAAATGCCAGTCATGTTAGTATTCGCGTTCGTGGGGTAGTATCTGATAAAAGGGGGGAATTTTCAAGTTTACATGTCTTTCCCATTTCAAAACCAAAAGCACCCCCTATAATTTCAATGAATTGTAACAACATTAATGTTATTGGTGGTGAAAATTTATTCTGGTATCTCAATGAAGAATTAATTCAAGGTTCAGCAGACCAGCAAAATCTAACAGCTACAATAAGTGGCCAATATTATGTTGTAGAGTATGATTTATGTGGTCAATATAAAAGCAACATTATTGACTACTATCCGATTCAATTAGACTCCTTTTTTACCCCAACAATCATAACTCCCAACGGTGATCCCTATAATGAATATTTTGTAATTGACCCGTTATTAGAAGGTGCAAACATTAGTGTGATAAATCGATGGGGAAACATAGTTTATACGTCCGCTCAATATAAAAATGATTGGAACGGTGGTGATAATCCTTCAGGTGTATATTATTATTTCATTCGACATTCCTGTTTTTCCCTTAAGGGAACATTAACAATTGCTCGTTGAGTATTTTATTAGCCTTGGGATTCACATGAGCAGGAGTGGCTAGAGTTTATGTACATTAATAAAAAAATTCCGCAGCCGCTTTTTTAGCTCTAAAGTCACATACTATTTATATAATTGTTGATTGAACCTTAACGCCCCTTCTTTCCAGGTCGTTCATGTGAAAGTAAACGTAACAAGGGTATACACCAAGCAACCTCCGACAAGAATGACATTCAGGTTCAGCAACCGGTTACCGACATATTTAGTAAATCGTTCTGATTCCATTATCACCGGGCAATGAGATCAATTACTTTTTTATTATCATGACTCTTGTATGCCGCCTCAATAATCTTCATCACATTAATACCATCATCTGCCGATACCGGCATGGGCTCATCATTTGCTATGGCCTTGTATACAGCATCAAAATATTCCAGGTAATTACCGGGCAAGGTGGGTATACGTTCTTGGATTAATGTTCCATTTTTCTCGGTGTGCAAAAGTCCTTGTTCCACTTCCGGCTCAATGCCGTACCCAACGGCATCCGGTTTTATGCCGGTGAGTAAACTGGCTTCCTGAACATCGCCCCGCGATTTAAGAAAAGACCCATTCTTTCCATGAAGCTGGTAAGATGGTGCAGACTCTCGTTTAAAATACCCGGCCATCAGCCGCGCGCGAAAAGACGTATAGAACAATAGCACTTCAAAATAATCTTCCACCTGTGAGGTGTCACGATTAATCATGAAATCGGCAAAGACCGAACGGGGCATTCCAAACAATGCCAGGGCTTGGTCAGCCAGGTGAGGAAGCAGGTCGTAAACAATACCGGCACCCGGGCCCGGATTTTCCTTGTGTCCTTTCGCACTCAATCCAGGATTGTACCGGTCGAAGCTAATCGTGGCCTCCACTACATCCCCCAACGCTCCGCTATGTACTACCTGCTGTACAGTTTTAAAGTCACTATCCCACCGCCTGTTTTGAAAGACGGATAATTTTACCCGCTTTTGTTCTGCCAGTGCATTCAACTCCTCTGCTTCTGTCACCGTTGTAGTAAACGCTTTTTCAACAATCACATGCTTGCCTGCCTGCAAGGCTTCCTTTGCATATTGATAATGGGTGTTAGTGGGTGTGTTGACAACCACCAGGTCAACACGATCATCGCTCAACACCGATTCCAATGTTGGATAGCTTTTGGTACCGGGATAATCTTGTTCGATTTGCTGTTTGCTTCGCTCCCATGACCCCAATAAACTAAATCCTTTATGCACGGAAAGAAAAGGAGCCTGAAACACTTTGCCAGACATGCCATAGGATAGTATTGCGGTGCCTATTTTTTGCATAGTTCGTATTTGTGAAGTCAGGTAATGGTACGAACTGCTGACGGATTTATCAAACCGTTTCTCTGGTGAGACACTCACCTGTGCTCCTTTCTACTGTTTAAGGAGGGTGTTGTAGCGCACATAAATGGTTTCCGGAAATTTAATGCACCAGGATTTGGGCAAGACAAAAACAAGACAAAAAATAAGCGTGGGGGTTCCCAGCCCGATCCACGCTTATGATAACACCTGGCGGTGCCCATCAAACCTGCTTGGTCATCCCGTTCCACAGGTACTCGATGTGTTCGCTGTGTGCCGCGGTGTACAGGTCTCTAGCGGTTGTTAATCTAATTGCCCTTTTTCGGCAGCCTTTATCATTTTTTTGCTGGCGAAAATAGCAACCTCAACACGCCTGTTTTCCTCATCGATCTCCGATATCAATTGCGTTTCACCATACCCATTCGGGGTAATTCTGCTTCCTTTAACATTTTTTGTGATAAGGTAATTCTCTACAGCCACTGCCCGCTGTTTTGACAGGGTCAAGTTATATTCGTCTGTTCCGCTTTGATCGGTATGCCCTTCAATTACAATATTGGTATCCGGATATTTATTT
>CAZCRJ010000507.1:2542-2798 GCA_964501015.1 uncultured Roseivirgaceae bacterium
GTCGTAGTCAGTGCGTAGGAATCAAAGCCAAACATCAGCCCTGAGTTGAAGGTGATTTTAATGCCTTCCCCAATGCGCTCAATTTTCGCATCTTTAAGATCGGCCCGTAATTCCTCTGCCTGCTTGTCCATATCACGGCCAATAATGGCTCCCGTGGCGCCCCCAACCGTGGCACCAATAATGGCCCCAACGGCAGTGTTTCCCGACTGACTTCCGATAACTCCACCAATCACCGCTCCTGAACCTGCGCCTATGG
>CAZCRJ010000508.1:0-2790 GCA_964501015.1 uncultured Roseivirgaceae bacterium
ATCGGATAAACCGGTCAAAACGTTTTCAATAGGCTTTAAAGAGAAGGAGTTTAATGAATTGGAGTATGCTCAACTGGTGGCAAAAACGTTTCATACCGATCACCACGAATTAATTATTGAGCCGGAATCAATCGGGCTAATGCCAACACTGGTGCATGCATATGATGAACCATTTGCTGATAGTTCGGCAATACCCACCTACTATGTTTCCAAATTTGCTCGTGAACATGTTACGGTTGCGCTTTCCGGAGATGGCGGAGATGAACTGTTTGCCGGTTATTACAGCTATGCGAAAATGATGAACATGCGCAACAGCATGTTGGGCGCAACACGCCTGGTAACCCGCCTTGCCAAGGGGATACACGACATGCTACCCGATCATTTGTATGGTAAAGGCTTTACGTATTATTTGTCCCGAAATAACGATGCTATAGGCGCTTATTTCTGTTTGTGGAAGGATTATGAGCGCAGGAAATTGTATACCGGTGACCTACTGCATCAATTGAAAAAGTCTCCGGCAGAGTTAAAAATGATCAGTATTCTTAATCGAAGTAAGGGCGATTTTTTGAGTAGGAATCAGCAACTGGACATGGAAACCTATATGGTGGATGATATCCTGACTAAAGTAGACCGTGTAAGTATGCTTACATCTCTGGAAGTTCGTGTTCCTGTTATAGATCATGTGTTTGCCGAGTTGAGTTTTAAAATTCCATCGGAGTATAAATTAAGAGGGGGGAGCAAGAAGTACATCTTTAAAAAGGCAATGGAGCAAATTCTGCCGCGGGAAATTTTAAGTCATAAAAAACAAGGATTCACCGTACCCTTCAGACTTTGGTTTAAAGATGATTTAAAGGAATATTTGCTGGATTCTATTCAGCATAATAGTGCCCTGCGTGAGTACATTAATGTAGATTATTTATACAAGACATTTGACAACCATCAAAAGGGAATGCGAGACTTCAGTGGAAAAATATGGAGTGTTTTGTTTTTTAATGAGTGGTTGAAAGCCAATAAAGTGTAATCCTCCCTCACCGGGTTACCGCAGTGTCCAGCGCTGATGAATAACTTTCATAATTAAAATAGATTAATCCTGTCTTGTGTCCTTCATGGGCAATTCGTTCAGCGGCTTCAGGATTATCCAATAGAAAATTGATGTTCGCAGCGAAATCTAAATGATTTTCAGGAATAGCAAGTAAGGCATTCTCCTGATGACGGAAATAGTACCGTATTGCACCAAAATCAGAAGTAAGTATGGGCCTTGCTGCTGCTGTGTATTCACTGATTTTAAAAGGAAACCTAGCCCTATCCTGCAAATTATCCTGTAAAGGAATAAGCAATGCCCTGGCCGACTTATAATACCCGATTAAATCTGTATACGATAATCCTGACTTGATAAATACCAGAGGAAGGTTTTTAATTTGATTCTGTAAGGTGTCGATTTTAGTTTGATCACCGTTCACAATCAGGATAAGCGAGATATTTTCCTGGGGAGCCCTGGAACCTTGATACGCGGAAAGAATAAACCCAATTACATCTGAATACTGTGTTGAGCCACAATACAACAGATAGTTTGATTCAGGCGGTTTGGATTTTATTTTTTCAAATTTCTGAAAATCAATAATTGGGGGGATAACAATAAACGAAAGGCTTGGGGCAACTTTTTTTACGTGATCTGCCAGAAAATTACTAATCACAATCAGGGAATCAACAAAGTGTACGAATTCAGTATCAAAGGTTTTGTTGGTTGAGGCAATTTTTACCGATCGATCCTCGAGAGATGACATGTATTCAACATAATCATACAGTAATCGTATCTTCAATAGGCGTGTAAGAAAATAATAGTATTTCAATTGCAGCAGACTGGTCGTATTAACAACGATAAACTCTACACCATGCATTATTCGGTAATACACTAAAAAATATACTTCACCCACCAATCCGATTACTTTAAATAAATTCCGTAGAATAAAATTGTTATGATAGATTGGGCTTCCTGAGGTGTAACGATATTCAATTCCTTCAAATGAACCGGTAAAGTTTATATTTTCTCTTCGTATTGTTTCTTCAGCATGCACACCTTTTCTGTTGAGAACGATAACACGAAAATCTTTACTTCTTAGTGCTTTGGCGATTTGTAACTGGCGTTGAATAGCCGCCATGCCAAAAGGAAATCCATTCGAACCAAGATATAATACGGTGCGGAAGGTGTTCAAATGGAGATAATTAAGGTGTAACTCGTTTGCCAAAAATGGATACTTCGCCCGGAATAAAGAAAGCCGGTTTATTCAGGCTCTGATCCTCAGCAGCAAAGGCGGCCGGGGTATAATAAGCTGGATAAAGAAAAATCAATGCCTTCAGAAAGGGAAGATCAAAAATTACTTCTGAAAAACTTACCAGGAGCAATAGAAAAATCCCGAATGCGGGTATGATGAAATTTGTTCGCTTGTTGTGAAAGCGGTATACTGCCATGAAAGACTGGTACACAAAGAAAAAATATACACAGAAGTACACAAGTCCATAACTGCGTAAAAAATTTGTAAGTCCGTTGGGGCGATGTGTTTTGGCATTAAATACTGTTGTGTTAAAAACAACTTCAATACGTCTGCTCCAGCCTAAAATCGGTCGTTTTGCAATATCTTCAAAATCCATCAAGGCTGAACCAAACCGGTTATTTCTAACCCTGCTTTCTGAAAGTTCGCGCTGCACTTTTTCACCCAAAAACTCTACTGTAGAAAATGCCAGATACGATGCCATTGCAATGAAAACCATCAGCACAAATTTCATTACCGT
>CAZCRJ010000509.1:0-2785 GCA_964501015.1 uncultured Roseivirgaceae bacterium
CAAAATAAAATTCAAGCTTTGTTAATTCAAAGTTGCCTTATTATTCACCTCTGATCACGGGAGGCCTAATCCTCATGAAAAAAATGAGAAGGACACGCATGATAATATCAGAAAAACGAGAAGCCTGAAAAAATCTTTGGACCTTTAACCAGGTTCTAAAATTCTATTACCTCCGTTCCATTTTCAATAGATGCAATGTAGTGGGTAAGTGGTAAATTCATTTCTGTTTCATACGCTGGTTTTAGCGTGGCAAGTAATTCCTCAATTGCATTTTCTTTTACCAGGTTAACAGTGCAGCCGCCAAATCCTCCGCCCATCATGCGTGCACCGAGAACTGCGCTATTATTTTTTACGTGATCTACTAACCAATCCAATTCTTTGCAACTCACTTCGTACATGTGGCTTAAACCCTCATGTGTTACAAACATTTTCTTCCCTAATGACTGGATATCCCCGTGACGGAGGTCATCACATCCGGCCAGAAGCCTTTTTATTTCCTGAACCACATAGCGGCTGCGCTTATCTATGACTTTATCTTTTGGCAATACATAGTTGTCTAACATTTCCTCAGTTACATCCCGTAAGGCATGTATACCGGGCGCATGTTGGCTAACCCACTCTACAGCCTGTTCACATTCTCTTCGCCTGGTATTATATTCTGATGACGCTAATGAATGCTTTACATTAGTATTGAATAGCAATACCTTTATACCCTCTAATTTGAAGGGAACATGTTCATACTCCAGCGATCGGCAATCTAATTTTATTACATGGTCCTTCTTACCCATCATGGAGGCAAACTGATCCATAATACCACACATTACACCAGCAAATTCATGCTCTGCTTTTTGTGCCATCTGCACCATAGAAAGCTTATCCAGATTTGTCTCGAGTAATTCATTTAGCGCAAACACAGAAGCGCATTCAATAGCAGCCGATGATGACATCCCTGCCCCAATAGGAACATCGCTGAGCAGCGCTGCATTAAAACCTTTCAACGCTACTCCTCTTTTAACAAACTGCGCGGCTGTCCCTAAAATGTAATTAGGCCAGCTTATGTCGCCTACCGGTTTTAAATCGGTAAGTCGAATGGAGAACGATTCATTAAGATCAATTGCACGCAGGTGAACTTCATCATCCTCCCGTAGCGAGATGGCAATATACGCGGCCTTGTCAATGGCGGCAGGCAACACGAAGCCTTCATTATAATCCGTATGCTCCCCAATAATATTAATGCGGCCCGGAGAGCGCACAATCAATGGCTTCTGTTGAAATGAATCAATAAAGGTGTTGCTAAGACTTTTTATTAACGTATTCACTGGATATCGGATTAAAGTGTTAATCTTTCCTTTTTCAATTTTCCGGAATTTCTCACGGATGGGTAGGTTGTGGGCAAATTAATGGACCTCACGCACAAGCTAATCCCAGGTATTTCAATGGTAATTGGATCCTTTGCATCTACAGGATAGATAAACTACCTCCACTCTTAACAATCAGGACATTCGAAATGTACTTAAAACTCAAATGTTACTGTCTGAATCACGGAATCATGCAGGCTTAGTGCTACCGGGCAATGCAATGCTATATCCTTTAGTTTATTGCGCTGGTCTTCTGTGGCAATAAGATCCGGCTGGGATAGGATAACTTGTATCTCAGCTATTTTCCTCGGATTTGAACCCATCACTTTTATGGCTGCTGCTGTCATGCCATCCAGGTTCACACCTTCCTGGTCGGCCCATATGCCCATAGTCGTGAGCATGCAGGTGCACAGTGCTGTGCACACCAAGTCGGTGGGACTAAAAGCTTCTCCCTTTCCATTATTATCAATAGGGGCATCCGTTATGAGTGAATTTCCTGACCGGGTATGGGTTGCCTCTGTACGTAAACTCCCTCGGTAAACGGCTGTTAATGTTGTCATGATTACGAACTTAAATTACTAATTTGCGTTACTTTACTACCTTAAAGGTAGAGTAAAGTTTGAGTAGAATGCACCACGCAAAACATTCCTTTCTGATTTTTATACTATTCGTTAGTATTGGTTTTTCCGGATACGGTCAAACGCTGGACAGTTATGACTATCAGTCGGAATTCACCTGGGGAATTAATAAAAATACTTACGGGGGACTAATCGGGGGATTCTTTTTGAAAAAGGCGCGCAAACGAAGCGACCGGGTGTTGGAAACCTATGGACTTGAAATAATGAATGTCAAGCATTCGCAGGAGGTGAGACGTAATTCGCTAATCACTGGTAATTTTTTCATTTTTGGGAAGAGTGATTACCTCTATAGTTTCCGCTTTCAATATGGCCGCGATTTTATACTTTATAAAAAAGCACCTTTTCAGGGAGTAGAAATAAAAGCCGTTTTTGCCGGTGGCCCTTCCCTGGCTTTAGTAGCCCCCTATTATGTTGAATATTCACCTGATGGTGGATTTGTAACCGTGCGGGAAAAGTATAGTGCAGGCATTTCGCCAGATCAGATTTGGGGAACAGGGCATTTATTTGAAGGATTGGGAGAATCCAATACAGTGATAGGAGCTAACCTGAAAGCTGCCCTTAATTTTGAACTGGGTTCAATTAAAAGCGCTGTAACTGGTTTCGAAGCAGGATTTCTGTTGGATGCCTACGCCAAGGAAATTCAACTCATGCCCTCGGCCAAGAAATATGCCGCTTATCCCACATTATTCATCAGTTTATTCTTCGGAAGCCGCAAATAACATTTTTTTATTTCTGGATTGTGACCTTTTCCTATATTTGGGATTCTATTGCCAAAAGCTGAACCTATGG
>CAZCRJ010000510.1:0-2772 GCA_964501015.1 uncultured Roseivirgaceae bacterium
GTCGTAAATGGCCTTTTGTTCTTTTGTGAATTTTCCGTTTACCGGAATGGTGCGCGTTACATCTGCTGTATACCCGCGGTATTCGGCACCAAGATCCATCAAAATTAATTCACCATCTTTAATTTCCGGTTTCTCGTTATCGATATAGTGGAGCACACAACCATTATGGCCCGAGCCAACTATACTGGGATATCCTTCAAATTCTGCTGAGTATTTTTTATAAATAAATTCATGCATGCCCTGTACTTCCAACTCAGAAAGACCGGGCTTCATGGCGCGCATTACTTCAGCTTGCCCAAGGGCAGAAATCTTTACGGCCTTACGCACCAATTCAATCTCTTCTTTCGTTTTAATGCCCCGCATATCTTTTAACAAGTCATTCAGCAGTTGGGTATTGAGGTTATTTTTTTGAGGTTCAGGATTGAGACTAACGGTGGCTTTATCGGGGTAATTGGCTTTCTGTTTAAACTGACTGATCAGGTCAAAGAGGTCACCCACTTCCTTGGTGTCCCGCACATCGTTGTGGAAATCATAAAACAAAACCTGGTCGAAGGCACTGAAGTCGATAGGAAATTTTTCGAATTCGGGTGTCTCGAAGGTCACATCAAATTTCAATACGGATTTGGCACCTTCTTTTCCAAGGCGAGCGCCATCATATAATTCAGCCAAGGCATTACGACTGCGCACAAAAATTAGTTCATCCATTTTTTGCCCGTTAATTTCTTTCCGCTCAGAAAAGATCATCAATAGGGCATTGGGTTCCCTGTGCCCCGTCAGGTAGTAGAAATTCGGATCCTGGTGATACATGAAGTCCACGTCATTGGCCCGGTTGCGAACAGGGTTTGAGAAGAAAACGGCCACCGAGTTTTTGGGCATTTTCGCCCGTAACGTAGCACGCCTCTCTTTATGAAATGCACTGGATAGAAAATCATTAGGTTTATCCTGGGCGAATAAAACCGTGAAACACCCGGAAACCAAAAGGCAAAGAAGAAGGTTGAATTTTTTCATGCCTTAAGGTAAGGCTTACTTCAGTCTGCAGACAGCAAGATTATATGAGAGGTTATTTTCCCAGAATTTTAAAGGGAATAACGATGTTATTCTTTAAGCAATCCTGAGCCTAAGGATCACAGACTGTGCACGATGTTGACGTTCCAGTTTGAGATTTGGAATTCCCATTTCTGGAAAAGTTTCTGTTCAATGGATGATTTCAGCGCTCAATTGCCAGTTTTAATCGATGGCATGAATTTTCTAAAGGGTCATCTATAATAAACCCACTCATGAACTCAGGAATTCAGATGAAAAATAAAAATGATCAATCGGCAAAAACAGCCAAAAGCAGATCAATACTTAGTTCAGTACTTAGTGAATTCGTTCGGAAAACAGAATCCGATAAGCGTATAGCGATGTTTGGATCCGATCCCTTAAAATCCTGATCCTCCGATTCGCCCAAGAGGAACGGCTAATTCCCAATTTTTCTTCGTTTAAGTCCTGTCATATACGATTGACAGTTCATTGTTTCCAGCAGACTTACTTAATTGATTGAACCGGCATTAAATAGTAACTTCATGTCATTGTTTAGTGATAAAAGTTACGAATTGTATTCCCATGAGTTCTCTAAATCAGTAATGAATAAGACCTTAAGAACTGTTTTGGTAATTCTAAGTGCACTTTGTACCGGGCATTTATGTGCACAGGAGCGTATGGAGCTTAGCGGCACGTGGTCGGGTACACTTCAGGTGATTGGTGGACATCAACAGCTACGGTATGAATTGTATCAGAATGGATTGTCTGTAACCGGGTACGCCTTTACCCGGAGCTTGAATGGTAAGGATTCTGCAAAAATGAAACTGTCGGGCGTGGTAGCGAAAGGAATGTTTACCATGCAAACTACTGAATATGTATATAAGACAGGAGTAAGTTGCCT
Source organism: uncultured Roseivirgaceae bacterium (assembly GCA_964501015.1). Lineage (GTDB taxonomy): Bacteria > Bacteroidota > Bacteroidia > Cytophagales > Cyclobacteriaceae > UBA2336. Next base: position 1,925 of record CAZCRJ010000510.1, read on the forward strand.
GGCACGTACCGAGCTTTCTTTAACTCAGAAGGATGGTCGGGAGTATCTTGTCGGAAAATGGAAAGGTGATTTTGGACTATCAACTTGCCCACCGGGTGCCAGTGGAAAAATTGAAGTGGAACGTATCCCTCCACCGCCCCAACATGTAGTAATGACAAATGTTTCACCGGTAGCTGAAAGTGATGTGGAGGGAATTGCCTTGACCACCGAATTGCATAATCGAAAATATTATGCCCTTATTATTGGCATTGAAGATTATGTGCATGCAAGTATTACCAGCCTGGATAACCCCGTGAAAGATGCAATGGAATTAAGCATGGTGCTCAGAAAGTATTACACGTTTGAAAACGAAAATCTGGTTGTATTAAAAAATCCAAAGCGCGAAACCATCATTGAAACGTTTGATCGGCTGGCGCAGATGATCACTGAACGGGATCAATTGTTGATCTTTTATGCCGGCCATGGAATCTGGGATGAACAACTAAACCAGGGATTCTGGTTGCCTTCAGATGCTTCCCTTAATTCAAAAGCCCAGTGGTTGTCCAACAGCACTATCCGGGATTACATCGGAGGAATAAAAAGTAAACATACCCTATTGATAACTGACGCCTGTTTCAGTGGCAGCATTCTGAAGGAACGAGGAGCATTCTTAAATAGTCGTGCCATTCTGGAGTTGTACAAACTTCCAAGCAGGAAAGCGATGACTAGTGGTACGATGACTACCGTGCCTGATCAAAGTACCTTCATTCGGTATTTACTGAAACAACTCTCCCTCAATACCCAACCCATGATGTCAGCGGATGAACTTTTCCGCACATTCAAAGTGGCCGTAATCAATAATAGTCCGA
>CAZCRJ010000511.1:0-2771 GCA_964501015.1 uncultured Roseivirgaceae bacterium
TGATGTCTTTTGGCAAAAGTAAAGCGCAAATGTCAGAAAACAAAAAGAAAGTAATGATTTTCAATGGTATGTGATTCCGGGCCATAACCGTCTTTATAGATTATGGGATACATTAAGACACCATTGTTGGTATAAAAATTCCACTGACCATCGCGATATCCATTTTTAATGTTTCCGTGAAACTCCAACGTGCCATCTGGATAGTAACCATTTATAAACCCATTGCCTTCTTTTAAATGTCCAAAGTCCAGCTTTTTACCTGTACTATCATACAGAGCTTTAATTTCCCAAAGTCTATCAAAATTATAAATGTATTCTATTCGTAACTGGCCATTCTTATAGAATTCCCTGGTAATACCATGGCGTTGATTATCTAAGCATTCAACAAATAACTGCAATTTGTTGCGATTGAAATAGAATTTTGAGATACCATGTAATTTATCGTTATTGAAATTCGAATTTTGAAGTGTATCCCCATTTTCTGAAAAATAAATAAACTCACCGCACTTCCTTCCGTTTAGAACATTAACATGATAATAATATTTTACTTTTTTATCGCTTGTGACGGGATAATATTCTATGCGTGAACGGCAACACGAGAAAACCAATAGGACTATAAGGTAAAACAAAATTAATCGAACCATATATACTCTTACTTATTAGTTTGAAGTATCAACATCGTCTTTTTTCCTTTTTAGTAATTCTTCTTTTCTGCTGTAAAGATATTTTCCTAACTCTTGAATTTGCTTTGAATATTCTTCATTACCGTTTTTGGGGAGTTGGGTATCTAATATATAGTTGGCCAAATCAATCTCACCCTACGTGGAATCCTTCAGACAAGATTCCCGATTGTACCGTATTTCTTTAAATTATAATAGAGATCAAAATGAATATTAAAAATCCAATAAAATAAGCAATCCAAAGATATTTGTCCAAATAACTTAGTACAAGGAGCACTCTAAGGTGCTTTGTTCTCTCCTGATCAGTGGATTCATGTATATAAGATTTAACTTCTTCGTTAGTTACCTCTATCAAAGTGAAAGGTCTTCCCTTGAAAACTATATTATGTTTTCTTTTTAGGTAGAAGATATACATTTTAAAAAAAATAGTAACAATTACGTTTAGGAGAAAGAAAAATATTAACCAGATCATCATAAGTAGTCAATTAGTGTTGTCGTTTTAAATCTACTCTTGTTTTATCAGATTCAATCAATATCGGTTGGTTCAAGAATTCCTTTGGGTTATCAAGGATTTTTTGCATTTCAGCATTTTTATTTTCAATCTCCGTGTTTAATTGAATGTTTAAGCCGTTAACAAAATCCAATAATTGATCGGCCGATATACCAAAACCGTCTGCTATTTGTTGAATCATGCTACTTTCACTCAAATTATTTAAACTAATGGGGTCAGAAAAAAGGAAAGTATATGCGCCTTCTGCATAAATAGCACCTCCAGCTCCAAGACCAAATCTAGAAGGTCCAAATGTGCCTCCTATATCAAAACCAGCTGTAGAGTTAAATTCAAATGCTCCGGTTGGACCAACACCTGCAGGGTTAGCCGATAAGAATCCTCCAGTATTAAACCCGAGGCCCTTCAAATCCTCTAGTTTTGCTGTAAAATTAATAGATCCACTTAACCCAACATTGAATCCCGCACCACCAGAAGCTCCCAAGGTTATAGTTCCATAAGGAACAACATAAGTTCCTGGGCCTTGGTTACTCCTACCAACAGCAACTCCAAATGATGCGCTTCCTGTAACCCCAGCATAACTAATTGGAATAGCTACTCTTGCATCTGCTTGAATAGTTATAGCTTCTAACCCTTCGAGTTCGATATGAGATGTTACTTTATTCTCACTAAACGCATACGTACTGTTATGCACATATTTCTCACTTAGTGGGTCTATGTTGAAAAAGCGGCCAAGCTCCGGCATAGCATTGCGCCACTTGAACTGTACCCACCCTAAACCCAGGTCGTTAATGTGTTCCTGTTTCTGAAACTTCCAACGTTGCTCCAATGAACCCTCCTTGCTATAGTCTTCATACGTAAGTCCGAATGGATAGAACGCACTTTGTTGTATCACATCACTGTGAGCATGCGTAACTTCATAATCATCAAATCCTATCTGCATCTCTACTGCATTTTCATTTGAAAGAAATACATAAGCAAAGCCTGGCTGTCGGATAATTGATTCAACGCTTAACAATTCATGCGGTGCTTTTATCTCTCCGCTCTGTACCGATGATGCGTCAATCTGCTGGTAGGCAAAATCAATAAGCTCAAAATCCTTGTTGAATACCAGGATATTGATAAAACCTTTTGGTGCATTCTCATCATCGTCACGGCCACCGGCCGCTATGATGCCGCCAAAGCTGTTCAGGGTTTCGTACATCGTCCCGGCTTCGCCTGTCATGCCCGAAGTTAAGCCAAACGCACTGGTAAGCGCAAAGGCAAAGTTGGCCAGGTTGCCAGCACTGCCTGTGCCACCGATGTATTTTGCGTACACCTGTGCCCGTATGGTATCGCCTGGAACAACGGCAAAACTTTTTGCAAGCCCTACCTGTCCGTTATAGCCACCGTTGAGCACGTGCGCCCTTTCGCCTCCGGGCGTGCGGTTGAGCACCTCGCTAACAAAGCTGTTATAGTTGCTGAATGTGCCTTGATCTGTCTCCGCATTGGCTTCTTCTAGGTCGGCCGTAAAGGTTTCCGTGTCATTTCTTGTGGTAAATGTTATTCGCGTGTTCCCCAGATGGTCTCTCAATACATATTCG
>CAZCRJ010000512.1:0-2768 GCA_964501015.1 uncultured Roseivirgaceae bacterium
CACATTTCCCTTCGGCAGCCATGCTCTCTATATATACTGACTCCAGTATGTCTCCTTTTTTCATGACGCGCAAGGTACGCAATTGATAAAGTCCCGTATTGGTTTTTATTTGAACTTTAGGCACTTCAGGTTGGGTAAATTATATCAACAGGCTCCTGATTCGATTTTATTACTAAAATCCTTGCATTCTTTACCAAAAGTGTATTTCTGAACAGGGAATATTTGCCAATAGATGTGCGCTAACGGACAACTGAATCCGGGTGATTTTGCACTTGTTCCTGTTTTAGTATCTTTCGAGTCGCGTTGGATACATGAGAGTTGTTGTTATCATAGGGATCATTCTTTTTTCGGTCATTTCGGCCAGTGCCTCGCATATTGTGGGTGGTGAATTTGAGCTTATTCATCTATCCGGTAACAGCTACAGGCTTAATCTGATTTTATATTTTGATGAATTGTTCGGCAACCAGGGGGCCAAAGATCCTTTTGCTGATGTACGGATATTTCGCAAGCGTGATAATGCCATTATGTTCAATGCCATCCGCCTGCAGCAAACCAGTATATCGAATGTAAACTACACGCAGCCGGAATGCTCCAATGGAGAAATTGTTACGTCCAGGATCGTTTATTCCAATACCATCACCCTGAGCGATGCACAATTCAATGATGCGATGGGGTACTATATATCATGGGAACGATGCTGCCGCAATTATGGCATTCTCAATATCTTTAGTCAAGACCCTGCCTTCAGTAACCTCACTGCCGGCCAGACATTCTACCTGGAATTTCCCCCGGTTGTAAAAGATGGCGAACCGTTTATCAATTCGTCACCAAAATTATTCCCGCCCTTAAACGACTATGCCTGTCCGAATAAAAATTACTATGTTGATTTTGCCGGCACTGATGATGATGGTGATTCATTAGTGTATTCGTTGGTAACACCGTTGAATACAATAACTCCGGATGCTCTTCCTCCCGGAGGGTTACCCCGGCCCGGCCCGTATCCGGAAGTAACCTGGCGGCCGGGTTATGGTGTAAACAATGTAACCAAGGGAACTCCTGATCTGAGAATAAGCGAAGATGGCTTTTTATCCGTTACTCCACCCAATATTGGCCAGGGATTATATGTGTTTGCCGTAAAGTGTGAAGAGTTTCGGAATGGCGTAAAAATAGGGGAAGTAAGGCGCGACTTTCAGATGCTGGTAGTGGCCGCATGTCCGGTGGCGGCACCACCTCAAATTGTTGGGCGAAAAATGGGAACACCTTCCTATAGTCTTGCCAATCAGCCCTTATCCGTTTCGTTCAGCAATACTGTTTCTGATGCTGACCGTTGTGTGGAAGTACAAGTCTCTGATCTGGATTCGCATAAGGCGGAAGATAATTTCCAGGAAAAAGTAAGGATCAGAATATTCCCGCTGAACTTCAAAAACAATACACGTTATCTCAATGATTTATTGCCAGCCATCAGTACGGCAACACTTGTAAACGGTAGTGTTGCTGATTTCACTATTTGTTTTCCGGAGTGTTCCTATATACCGGATGGTACCTATCAGGTGGGCATTATTGCGTATGATGATGCCTGCAGTTTGCCTTTATCGGATACGCTTCGGGTAACGGTATACGTTGAACCACCAGAAAACAGTCCACCGAAATTCACCACTCCCAACCAGGTCATTACCATTAATGAAGGGGATCCATTAATCACCATACCCATAGAGGCCATTGACACAGACCTTGATAAGTTGGATGTGTTTTTTATCACAGACGGATTTGCGCTGGCGAATACGGGAATGACATTAGGGCTGGATGCTTCACAAAACGGATTGGTTACAGGATCCTTTACCTGGGATTCACGCTGCGATGTTTTTGACTTTACGGAAAAAGCCGAGTTTAAGCTGCAGGTTTTTGTGGAGGATCGTGATAGATGTTTGGTTACGAACAGAGACACCCTCACATTTGATCTGAAAATCATTTTACCGGGCAACAGTGATCCATTGATTAGTTCCAATCTTCAGCAAGCCAATGAGAAACGGATAGAAGTAACGCGAAAGATTTTTGAATCGCTTCAGTTTACTGTAAATGGAAGTGATGCCGACAATGATTTTCTTGTATTGGGTCTAACGGGTAAAGGATTCAATCCATCTGCTTTGGGAATTTCTTTTCCGGGTGCACAGGGAGCAGGAACGGTGACCTCACCCTTTCATTGGAACCTGACGTGTGATATTAACCTGACTACAAAATCGGTATACGAATTGGAATTTATTGTTGTAGACAATGCCAACAAGTGTCGGTTTTACAAGGCCGATACGTTACAGGTTGTGCTCACCATTTTACCACCTGATAATCTTCCTCCTGAACTGATCATTGAAAGCTTGAATGAGGTACAGCCAATCATTAACGGTGCACTTACGGCTACATTGGGCGATGAAATCAGGTTGAAGCTTACGGGCCTTGATTATGATGTGTCGCCCCAGGACCTTGTTTCTGTAGAATTAGTATCCGTAAACGGCAATACCATTTCAAGTGGGTATTCGTTTTCAAGGGCACAAGGTATAGGCAGGGCAGAAGGTTACTTCACGTGGAATCCGGACTGTTCCATTTTTCAGAATGGTGTCTATTCCAACGATTACGTGTTTACGTTTACCGCGCGGGATAACCGTTGTTTTACGGGTGCCAATGATCCGCAGCAACTATCCATCACCATTAACGATGTTGAACTTGACGGGCCAGATTTTCTTCCCCCTAATATAATCACCCCTGACGGAGATGGA
>CAZCRJ010000513.1:0-1016 GCA_964501015.1 uncultured Roseivirgaceae bacterium
GAGACCAGATGAATAAAGGCCTTTAGTATGCAGTTCCACAGTATATTCAGCCAATGCGTTGATTTAGTTGCACTGTACTGTGACTTAATTGCACATATTACTAAACCGTATACAATGTGAAACGTTGATTTTTATCGGGAAAACCGGAAGTACTCCAGGAATTTATTAGGCTTCCCTGCCAACGCATTTGAAATAATGTCCATGCCCATTACACTGAAGGTTATACCATTGCCACCAAAGCCCAAAACAAAATAGCTGTTAGGATAATCAGGGTGCGAGCCTATATACGGCAGCGCATCCTTGGTGACACCAAATGTACCAGCCCAGGAGAAGTCGGGTATAAGGGTTAACCCTGGCAACAGCTTACGAACGCTTTCCAATAAAAATACTTCTTTCTTTTCTATAAGCCGGTCGCGTTTCACTGCATTTTTAAAGGACTCGTCACCACCACCGACCAAAATACGATTATCAGCTGTTGACCGCACATACAGGTACGGATCCTGGGTATTCCAGATTAGCGTATTTTGTAATGGCCTTGGCATCGTGTTCAGTGGTTCACTAACAAAAGCGTAGGTGCTGTTTAAGGAAACGATCTTTTTTTTAAGCATCTGTTGCGTTTCGTAACCGGAGGCATACACAATTTTCTGGCATGTAATAACATACTGATCATCTGTAATCACACAAGAATGGTGTGCCTGATACGATACTTTTTCTGCACGTGTATGGTCATAAACTTTTAGGCCATGGTGAACTACACTATAGGATAACAAGTTGTGTGTAAACATGTACGCATCCATACTGGCTGCTGCCGTTGATGCTATTGCTGCTTCCCCCACAATTCCATACTCACGTTTAAGTTGCGATGAGGTGAGCCATTTTACATCAATCAAAAATTTTTTTCTGCTTTTAAACTCCTTTCTCAGCCATTCTGTATCGTCAGTGGAGTGTGCCACATAGAGGCTGTCCTTCCGTTTAAACCCGCAGGTAGCCTGAACCGTTTTGACAATCTTTTTGAG
>CAZCRJ010000513.1:1026-2768 GCA_964501015.1 uncultured Roseivirgaceae bacterium
CCAAAACACCTTCCTGGTAAGAATCCACAGCAGCCTTTTCCCCCACTTTTTCGATAAGCGAATACAAGGGCTCATCTATTTCATATTGCAGCATAGCGGTAGTAGCACCTGTACTGCCCATGGCAATATCACGCTTGTCAATCAGTATTGTTCGATATCCTTCTTGAGAAAGTTGATACGCCATTAAAGCCCCAGTGATTCCACCTCCAATAATGAGCACCTCACACGAAATGTCATGTTGAAGAGTGGGATAGGGGGTAATGAGACCGTTTTTGAGTAACCAATATGGTTCTTTAGACCGAAGTTTCACTTTTGCTTATCCAGGATTTAAATCAATCATACCGCCTATCACCAACCCTTCTGTAGAGTGGTTGGCAATCCACTAGACTTTTGCCTGATTTTTTGCTTCTGCGATAGTATTTTTTGCTTGTTTGGCTACTTCATTAAGCACCGAGCTAACGTTGTCTTTTAAAACTTCAATGGAGTCAAGTGCTGTGTTTTTCAGGCTATCCGAAAGTTTGCGAGCACCTGATGCTAATCGTTCTCGCGTTTTGACTCCACTATCCGGGGCCAGAAGCATTCCAATAGCAACACCTAAAGCAGCACCGGCCATTAGGCCCCCAACTAGATTTTTCGTGTTCATTGTTTTACTTTTTAATATGGTAATATCCCACACCCTGTGAGAAGTGTAACCGGAAATGAAAATAGTATGCCAGTATAAGATCAGTTCGGATTACCCGCCCGGCAGACTTATGGTGTTGAATTTACCTGAATAGAATGGGGTATACTAAGGAATTCCAAGATGTCGAAATTTCAAGAAGATACTACCGATGGAGAATTTACCACTAAACGTAGAGTAAATTCCACTACCACAAGCAGACGTAGTGGACATAAAGAGCGTTTAGTTATCGCTCTGCAGGGTACCTGCTCGATACATGGATATACTCTACCAGCGTATACAACAGCATATGTACTGTGGAATTTACCCGAATGGTACAGAAGGAAATAGTTGATGCTACAATTGTTATCGGATTCATAAAATACTCATTACAAGTGTTTTATAGTTATATAATTCAAGTATTACATAGGTAAAATAGTTACACGTGTATATCCTGCCGCTCCGTAACACTTTGAAACATATAGTAAACCTGGCTGATTATGAAATTTCCAATTTGCTTTATATTAACACTGCCAAAACTGAAAAATCCAGGTATGTTACGACTCTTGGTGACTCTAGCCCTTTACCATTGTATGGTTATCACTTGTTTTGGTCAATGCGGCACTGAACTTCTTCTTCCAACCGTTGGACGTGAACGCTATAATAACTATGGTGAATTTATGGCTACGGATGATGGGTATCTGGTAGTCAGCGCCTTTGGTAGTGATACACTTGAACGTGAGAACGGTATCGCCTTTGTATACAAATTAACTGCGGCAGACCGTTGGGAACGGATAGCCATTTTAGCGCCTTCCGATCCGCAGGAATTTATGTATTTTGGATGGGGCGTAGCCATTAGCGGAACGACCATCGCCATACATGGCAAGCGTTATGATTCAGACGGAAACAGGTTTGAAAAGATCTATGTTTTCGAACGCGAATCGCATGCCGATTGGATTACCGGGACGGAATCGTACCAACTTATTTTGCATGATGGCCACAGTTCGTTTCTTGACATGGACATGAAAGGCGATGAACTGTTTGTGAGTTTTATTGAATCCACTGTTCATTATATCAACATATA
>CAZCRJ010000514.1:0-2759 GCA_964501015.1 uncultured Roseivirgaceae bacterium
GCGTACTAATTTTTGAACCATCAGCATTTTTTCGTTCATCGGGAGTTTCATCCTTCTGAAAATTCCCGGCACCATGCGGGCACCCCTGTCTTCGTGCCCATGAAATGTCCAGCCATGCGTTTGATCATAGCGCTTGGTTTGTGGCTTTGCAATATCATGGAGAATGGCTGCCCAGCGTAACCACAAATCATCGGACACTTTGGCTACATTATCCAGTACCTGTAGGGTATGAAAAAAATTATCCTTGTGCGCATTGTTGCCAATGTATTCAACACCGTGCAGCGCCACCAGTTCAGGAAAGAATAGTGTTAGTAAACCACTATGAAAGAGTAATTTAAAACCATATGATGGCACCGGGCTCATAATGATTTTATTCAGTTCTTCAGTGATGCGCTCCTGTGAAACTATTTTTAGGCGTTCTGCCTGGCTTATCATGGCCTCGTAGGTATCGGGCTCAATATCGTAGCCTAACTGTGCAGCAAACCGTGCTGCACGCATCATGCGTAGCGGATCATCCGAAAACGTTACGACAGGATCAACCGGTGTGCGGATGATTTTTCTTTTAATGTCTTCCAGACCATCGAATGGATCAATCAGTTCACCAAAAGTTTTTGCATTTAAACTGATGGCCATGGCATTGATGGTAAAATCCCTGCGCAACTGATCGTCTTGCAGCGTACCATCCTCAACAATGGGTTTACGGGATTCACTCCGGTATGACTCCTTTCGTGCACCGACAAATTCCAGATCAAAATCTGCATAGGGAATATGCGCAGTTCCGTAATTCTTATACACATGAACTTTTACATCCTCACCAAGTGCACTGGCAACGGCCTCTGCCAGCGCTATGCCACTGCCTACGCACACAAAATCAACATCAGTAGTGGGTCTGTTCAAAATCAAGTCGCGGACAAATCCGCCTACCACATAAGTGGGAAGGTTTACGTGATCAGCTACGTCACCAATTTGCTTAAAAATAGGATGTGTTAATGTGGAAGCGTAGTTCATGAGTATGGATGCGTGGGAGCAAAATTACAGATTATGCAGACCGTTTCCATCATCAGCACCGGTTAGCGAATCCACAACGCTCTCCAACCAAAAACTTCACGCTGGTTAAGCGACTGGGCCAAAATCCAACAACAGTAATGTTGGCTGGTTATTCAGGTCAAAAAATCTTGTCATACCCCCATTTGGCTTAGTTTATTACGGTCAATCTCCTACCTTTGCACCCCGTAACAACCATACATGTCGGCTGCCAAATATATCTTCGTTACGGGAGGAGTAACCTCATCCCTTGGAAAGGGAATAATCTCTGCTTCACTAGGTAAACTCCTGCAAGCCAGGGGGTTTAATGTTACCATTCAGAAATTTGACCCTTACATCAACATTGATCCGGGTACCTTAAATCCCTATGAACATGGTGAATGTTATGTCACCAATGATGGCGCAGAAACCGATCTGGACCTGGGACATTACGAGCGTTTTTTGAATGTGCCTACAACACAGGCAAACAACATAACCACCGGCCGGATTTACCATAATGTGATCACGAAAGAACGCCATGGTGAATACCTGGGCAAAACCGTACAGGTTGTTCCGCATATTACCGATGAAATTAAACGCAACATCTATCTGCTTGGCGAAAGTGGTGAATATGATTTCATCATTACTGAAATCGGTGGTTCTGTGGGGGATATTGAATCATTGCCCTTTATTGAAGCCGTACGCCAGGTTAAATGGGATTTGGGTGCCAACAACGCGTTGGTTATTCACCTCACGCTTATTCCCTACCTGAAAGCCGCTAAAGAATTAAAGACCAAGCCCACCCAGCACTCGGTAAAAGAACTATTATCCTATGGTATTCAACCCGATATTTTAGTTTGCCGTACAGAGTTACCGCTTCCGATGGAAATTCGGAAAAAACTGGCGCTATTCTGCAACGTTAACCTTAACTCTGTTATTGAAGCTATTGATGCGGATACGATTTATGATGTGCCCATCCTGATGCGTAAGGAAAAACTGGATGAACGCGTATTGGCCAAAATGAAAGTACACAGCAAGCAGGAACCTGATCTCGAACAATGGAAAGATTTTCTGGGCAAGCTGAAAAATCCTGTTGAAGAAGTAACCATCGGCCTGGTGGGTAAATATGTAACCTTACCCGATGCGTATAAATCTATAGTAGAGTCGTTTGTTCATGCAGGAGCACAAAACGATTGCCGCGTAAACCTTAAATGGATTTCGTCTGAAGACATTACGGTGGAAACGGTTCAGCATCATATGAAAGGCCTTCATGGTGTATTGATAGCGCCAGGCTTTGGTGAACGTGGCATGGAAGGAAAAATAACCGCAATCCACAATATTCGCGAAAATAAAATACCGTTTTTTGGAATTTGCTTAGGAATGCAATGTGCGGTAATTGAATTTGCCCGTAATGTACTTCACTTAGATGCCAGCTCTGCAGAACTTAATCCGAACACAAAACATCCGGTGATCGACCTGATGGAAGACCAAAAGAAGATCACGGCTAAAGGTGGCACGATGCGGCTGGGTGCTTATACCTGTAAACTAAAAAAATCAAGTAAGGCGGCACATGCGTATGGTGAAACCGTTATACAAGAGCGCCACCGTCACCGCTATGAGTTTAACAATGCCTACCTCGATCAGATGGAAGAAGCAGGGTTAAAGGCCGTTGGTGTAAATCCAGAATCCAACCTGGTTGAGGTAGTGGAACTGAAAGATCATCCGTGGTTTATTGG
>CAZCRJ010000515.1:0-2757 GCA_964501015.1 uncultured Roseivirgaceae bacterium
AGGGCGGGCACAGCTATAATCACCCACACCACATTTATAAAGGTATTGGCATATGCTGTATAATAAACAGAGTAAACGATAAGGCACACGCCACCGATAAGATTAAGAATCAGGAAGGCCAGCGAATCAGATCGGATTTTTTGATAACTATTAAGACCATAAGCAGCAATCACCATTAAGGAGCCGGCCCATCCAATACTATCGATAAGTAATTTCATGCCTGAGATCGGTTAGTTTATTTTCACGTGTGCCATCAGTCTCTTAACCGTACCCGCACAATATACATGTGGTTCGTGATAAACAACGTTTTTTCATCTCCGGATAATGCACAATTGGAAGCGGCTTCCCGAAAGGAAATCATACCGATATGTTTTCCCTTGGGATTGAATATAAAAACTCCGCCAGGCCCGGTAGCAAAAACATAACCACGACTATCAACTTTTAAACCATCAGGCAATCCTTTTACCGTACCAACACGCGCACTCGCATCATGGAAAATTTCCCCTTTTGATATTACGCCATCATTAAGGTCATACCAATACCATATAGCTTTCAGGGGATCGGAGTTCGCCACAATCATTCTTCCATCAGGCATAAAGGCTATTCCATTTGGCCTGGTGAGGGAATCGATTAGCAAAGTAACTTCTCCATCAGCTGTAATCTTATACACTCCCTGAAACGGAAGTTCTTTCTCCGGATCATTTTCCTGCTGCGCCAATCCGTAGGGCGGGTCAGTAAAGTAATAATCATAGTTATAAAGCACTGCATCATTCGGACTGTTGAAACGTTTTCCCCTAAAGGTATCGGCAAGCGTGATGAATTCAGGTTGCGGATTATCGAGCGGTGCATTCATCATGGCCATTCTGCGGTCGCCATGCTGGCAAAGCACCAGGTTACCCTCATCATCCAGTAACAAGCCATTTGATCCGGACTCCCGGCTAGAAGTTTCAGTACCGGTAAAACCGCTGGGTGTCAGGTAAACTTCTGCGCCTCTTGGTTCCGTCCATTTATAAATGGTGTTGCGGGGCACATCAGAGAACAACAGCATGGCATGTTCATTCACCCAGAGGGGCCCCTCACTCCACTCATACCCTTCGGAAAGAATTTCAATTTTCGCAGTAGCGGAAAGCACATTATCGACTTCTGCGTCCAACCGCTCGATGGATCCAATTGGTTTCTCCGGTGATGCACAGTGCAGTACAGCAAACGAAACAAGCGCAATCAGCATTATCGATGGTATTCTTTTCTTATGCATCATAGTTAAGGATTTGGTCAGGAATATTTTTTGAAAAGATACGGAAGCGTTTGTACACCTTGCCGTCAAGTTTTTCACATTCACTCCGCATCGGCATGTTGTTTTCCAGAATGAGATGACTATCCATCACCACCATTCCGCGTTTTCTGGCCGATTCAAGTAGTGATTTACCCATCAGTACACTTATGCCTCTCCTCTGGAAGCTGGGTTTTATGGCACCAAGCATCAGGTTCAATTGGCGGGTTTTGCGCATGGCATTCATGATGTAAAAGAAGCCCAACGGAAAAAGTTTTCCTTTCCCTCGTTGTACACCACGACTCATATCCGGAATAGCAATGACAAAGGCAATTACTTCTTGGTTCTTGTCTACGACTAGTTTGATAAATTCAGGGTCAAGCACTGGTAAATACTGCGAAGCAAATTTTTTCATTTCGGGTTCGCTCAAGGGTATAAATCCGAAAATATGTGCATAGGCTTCGTTCATCAGGCGCAGCACCGGAATGATGTAAGGCTTGAGTTTTTGTTTTGAGGTGAATTCAACAAGTTGCAGGGATTCATTTTTACTCATCCGCTCGAAAACCCTTAAGTAGGCGGGTGGAATTGATTCAGGAATTTCCATTTGATAGGAAACACAATCCACCTCCTTTTCAAATCCTTCCTTCACCAGCAACTCAGGTAGGTAAGCTGGATTTGCCGGAGTCGCCAAAACGGGCAAATAGTCAAAGCCCTCAATCTGTAAACCTTGTGGATCTTTATCGGAGAAACCAAATGGTCCGATAAGCTTTGTCATGCCTTTTTCGAATGCCCAGGATTCGATTGCCCGAATTAGGGAATGCGCTACCTTCTGATTATTGATGCAATCAAAATTAAAAAAACGAGCGGTTTTCTCCTGATGTAATTCGTTATACGGATGATGGATAATGCCCATGATTCTACCTACGGGTTGATTATCGGAATACGCCAAATACCGGATTACTTCGCAATACTTCAGAGCTTTGTTTTGTTCAGGATCATGAAAATCCCATTCATCAGAATAGAAGGGAGGTACCCAGCGGGTTTCCTTCTGATAGAGCCGGGAGGGCAAGTAAATATAGCGTTTAAGATCAGAGCGTTTTTTAACGATCTGGATAGTACCTGACATAACTGACCTGATTAAGATGCTCCAATCATACTTTCGGATAACGGTGTGTCCGGAAGGATGAACGCTCCTAAAGGTAGTTCCAGCATCCTTAATTATTACATCCGATCTAAGGAATATTCAAGCGCTTATTTTGAGGTATTGAAAGCGTTTCATCGCTTTTTTGGTGGCAACTTCATCAAAACTTCATGTGAGTCAACATTTTTTTCGATAAACGGGTTACCAAACGATTACCCGGATGATAAAGGTCATCAATTCAAATTATGAAATGGTCAGCGAGCAAAGATGTAGCTGTGATGTTGAACAACTAAAGGAAAAGTTATGAGTGTACTGGAATTATATCAACGCGGAATAATAAGTTTTC
>CAZCRJ010000516.1:0-2756 GCA_964501015.1 uncultured Roseivirgaceae bacterium
TGGACACTGGTGGATATCAGATCTATTATGGTAATCCACTGGATGCTGTAGTTTACTTTAAGCGGAGTATCGATTTAATCAATAGTGAGCAGGGTGAATGTATCGAATGTGGAAATGTTAACCCTGAGCAAATATTCACCATTATCGAAACCAAGATAATTGATGAATATGGGCAGTTTACCAATGATCGGAAAATCCTCCCTGAACAATGGTACCGTATCTATAAAAAGAATTCCAGGCATGTTGTGCAACCATCCGCAACTAATGTATTGAAATCAACGCTGCGTATACCAACACGGTTAAAACAAATGCAATTGTTTGCCTTACGGGATTTGCAGGCAAAGATTCACAACAGGCAGTACATGATCATCAATTTGCTGGAAGCCCCGCTGCTTGCTTTTATTCTGGCTTTTATTGTACGATTTTATAACGTGGATGATAAATTATTGACGGGATATGTCTTCTCCAAAAACCTTAACCTGCCGGCATACTTATTTATGAGCGTAATTGTAGCGCTCTTTATGGGCCTTACGGTAAGTGCCGAGGAAATTATACGTGACCGGAAGATTTTAAAGCGTGAATCCTTTCTGCACCTGAGTAAAAGCAGTTACCTTTTTTCCAAGTTTTCGATATTATTCATGCTGTCGGCCGTACAAACATTTACGTTTGTTCTGGTTGGAAATTACATTCTCAAAATTGATGGGATGCTTCTGCAGCATTGGTTGATTTTATTCACCGTATCCTGTTTTGCCAATACTCTTGGCTTGAATATTTCCTCAGCCTTTAATTCAGCTGTAACCATTTATATTTTGATACCCTTACTGATCATTCCGCAATTGCTGTTAAGTGGTGTAGTGGTAAAATTTGATAAACTTAACCCTGCAATTGGCAATACGGCCACCGTTCCCTTTGTTGGTGATATTATGGCATCGCGCTGGGCGTTTGAGGCCTCCATGGTTACCCAGTTTAAAGACAACAAATTCGAGCAGGAATTCTATATGTATGATAAGATTATGGCCGATGCTGACTATAAGAAATTGTATCATATCCCTGAGTTAGAAACTAAGCTTCAATTTTGCCTGCACAACTTTCGGTCAGCTGACCCGGAGGTGAAAGCGAAATTACGGTTCAACCTGGATTTGGTCAGAGGGGAAATTGATGATGAAGTGAGGCTTGTTGGAATAGAAGAAAAACAATGGCTTGAAAAGCTCACCATTAACCATTTCGATTCGTCCACCTATAGAAGTGCAATTGAATTTTTAACCACCTTGAGGCGATTTTATATCAACCGCTACAATAAAACTGAAGCAGAGCGGGAGAAAAAGATAATTTCCATGACTGATACACCGGAAAAGGAGAGGGCATTTAAGGTATTCAAGGAACGGTACCATAATGAGTCAATCGCTGATTTTGTCAAAAACCTTAATGAGTCACATAAAATCATTGAAAAAGACGGAAAACTAGTTCAGAAAGTATACCCCATATACAAGGATCCTGATCCTGATCACATCATTGATTTTGATGCCCAGTTCTATATGCCCGCTAAGCACTTTTTAAACCGCAACATTGACACACTTTATTTCAATACAGGGGTAATCTGGTCAATGACTCTTCTTTTGGCTATTGCGCTATATTTTGAGGTAATGCGTAAAATTATTGATGGTGTAGGAAATCTTTCAAATCCCATATATAAAAAACATTAGTTTTGTAACCAAACTGATTTGATGATAGCGCTTGTTTTGCTTCTTGTACTTCTGCTGCTGATCCTGGTCCGGATCTTCTGATCACATGTTTTTTGTACTATCGAAGACGCTGAGTTTTCTGGTGATGCCGCTCGTTTTGGTTTGCCTGGGTTTCCTGATTTCAGCCGGGCTGGCAGATAGCCGCTGGAAGAAGAGGGTGTTCTGGCTTTCGTTGTGCCTACTATTATTTTTCTCAAATGATTTTATAGCGAACGAAGCCATGCGGCTTTGGGAACTGCCCCCTACTTCGTATTCATCAATTAAAGAAGAATATGCTTTCGGAATACTCCTTACAGGTGTTACCATTAATGATTTTGAACCCCCTGACCGGGTGTATTTTGCACGTGGGGCAGACCGTGTGGTACATTCAGTTGACTTATACAAGCGTGGAATTATAAAGCGTATTCTTATAAGTGGTGGCACAGGGCGGCTGTTTACAAATGGCAGGCCTGAGGCAGATGACCTTTTTACTGTACTGAAGATGATGGGCGTTCCGGAACACGATTTGATTATCGAAAATGAATCCCGTAATACATACGAATCGGCTGTTCGGGTAAAGGAAATACTGGGATCAAAACCAGATCAAAATCTATTATTGATAACCTCTGCATTTCATATGCGCAGGTCAAGAGCTTGCTTTTCAAAGGTTGGTGTTGGTGTAGCAACTTTCACTACCGACTTTTATTCCCATCCGCGCTATTACACCTTGGAATCCCTGATCATTCCAAAAGCCGATGCACTGCAGGTATGGACTAAACTCTTTAAGGAGTGGACAGGAATGGTGGCCTATCGTCTGGCGGGGTATATCTGATACTGTACGAGTATTACGAATCATTGGAATTTACTTTAGCATCCTCAGCAAGATAGTGCTGTAGATTCTTAAGGCTCTTGAATACTTGAATATGTTCCGGGATTTCAGGGTTATTGGAATCAACGATTACTTCAACAAAGGAATCGCTAAGCATATACACCGTATTGGATTTATCACCTCGCTTTCGTTGACCAACGAAGATT
>CAZCRJ010000517.1:0-2699 GCA_964501015.1 uncultured Roseivirgaceae bacterium
CCCGGTAAATCGATTACCACGATATAAAATCCTTCCTTTATTGCGCTTACATCCCAGGTATTTTCTGATATGCGTGATGGCAAAATGATTTTTCCATTTAACGTTACCATACGCAAACTTCTTATTTCATGATCCGTCTCTATATTCAGCCTGTCATTCAACGGATTGGGATAGACTGAAATGTTGCCTTTAGAAATTTCTTCCTCTATAGAGGTAATCACAGGGTTAGTTATCTCTACATCTGTGTACAGTTTATATTCTCCGGCAGCAAGGGTAATGGTATGAGGTAGCGATGTTACCACGATTGGATTACCATAGGCATAGTAATCATACCAGGTGCCAATATGCGGAAAGGATATAGGAACGGGATTTTGCTTCACATCAAAATTAACAACAACCTGTGCATTCATCTGGCCAGCCGTTGAAGGTGAGGTTGTGTAATTCTTGTTCTTCAGGGACATCTGCTTTATCGAAGTATTTCCACCGCTAAGTGTTGCAACGCCCTCTGTAAAAATGTTGTAGTCGTGCCGCAGCCGGATTAAGTCAGCAACGTGTTCATACACACGGTACCGCTGAACATCATCGCGATACTCCCACTTTACGGGTTTGGGCGAAACGCGGCCTCCCTGATCAATTGATATATCATAGCCCAGCTCTCCGAATTGCCATAACATTTTGGGTCCGGGAACGGTATAGAATATTGTCGAAGCAGCCTTTACCCGGTTCAATCCCGTGGGTATGTCTTTCACATTGTAAGGTGGACTCAGGTTGGTGTTGCCAAACTGTATATTTTTAAACATCATCCGTTCTTCATCGTGACTCTCCATATACCCTATAACATGGGGCACTGACCAACCCCGGCTTCCATGGTATACCCAATTGATATCTGAATCCTGAGCATACCCCATAGCGTTTTGCATGTAGGCATTATTAAGATTTCCCCAGAACAACATACCTTTCCCTTCATTCGCCCGGTATTCGGCCAGTTCTTTTTCTTCGGAATTGGTCGCAAAGTGTTCCATTATTACATAAGCTTCGGGTGTATGATCCCAAATTTTATCTGCCATGCGTTTGAGTAATGTTATACGTGATGCATCATATGCTGACCATCCGCTTACATTGTTAGGAAAGGTATTCGTTTGTGTAAATCCCTTTGAAAGGTCAAAACGATATCCATCAACCTTAAACTCATTTAACCAGTAATGATTAACTGTATCCAGGTAAGCCTTTGTATAGGAACTTTCATGGTTCATATCAAAAAAGACATTAAACGGATGTTTGGGATCAATATTGAACCATTTATTTTCAACAGTAGGTTTGAAGGTTGTAAAATTAAAATCCATCATCGCATAAGTGTTTGGAATATCCTGATGATTCATGGCGATATCAAGGATAACCGCCATACCGTGTTGATGGCAGATATCTATGAACTCTTTAAACTTATTTTTTGTGCCATAATATTTATCGACAGCAAACATAAAGGTGGGATTGTACCCCCAGCTTTCATTCCCGTTAAATTCCATAATGGGCATCAATTCAATGGCATTTACGCCCAGACGTTTCAGGTAGGATAGTGTATCGATCAGCGTCTGGTAGTTGCGGTTATTTGTATCAAAGAAATCACGTATTAATAGTTCATAAACTACCAGTTTCTCCTTAGCAGGCCGCTGGTAAGTAGTTGCCTGCCACTGATAAGGTTGCTGATTGGTCTGGAAAACTGACAATCGGTTAAAGTACCAGTTGTTGGATAAGGCCTTTGCGGGATAGGCCTTTAGATTGGGATAAGTTGTAGCCGGTATATACTGATCATCCGGATCCAGAATTTTATCGGCATATGGGTCAGCTATCCAGGTAGTTTCATTTAACAAGTATTGATAAGCATACTCTTGCCCTGGCGTTAATCCATTTAGTTCAATCCAGAAAAATTCACCATCCTTTTTCATCAGATTTTCCGGAAGAATATTCCAATCACTGAAATCACCCCTTACATAGACATTGGTTTTGGTTGGTGCCCATAAACACAGGGTTACTTTTGTTCCATCTGAACCATAATTAATCCCGGGAATAATCCCATTTGGCCGGGCTTCACTTATGGAAGCTGATCGGATAACATATTCAAAACTTACTTCGCTTACACCACTTGCCGAAGTACCAACAACCCGTACCGGGTGAAGCCCGGAGGGTTCAGCGGCTGTATGTGTATAGGAATAGGATGTTGTCGGACCAGCCGATGTATTGACAGAAATATTATTTACAAATGTTTCAAATGTTGCCGCTACCGGTGCAGTGGCCTGAATCGGAATAGTATTGCCGGATGTCACAAAAACCGGATTGTTCAGAGGAGCAGTCAGGCTAATCTTAAATCCAAAATTGGCTATAAAATCGGAAGTTTGTCCGTTGCTCCAATCATTGCCTTTTAATAAGATTCCCATCTGGGTTTCAGCTGTAATGCTGGTAGCGAAAAATGCGGATGGTGTAAAGGTTATGGAGAATGTTGTCTGACCACCAGCTACAGTTTTAGTGCACTTGGCATTATCTGTCAATGACGTATTTGAACTTGCCGGATTGACATTATAACGGGCATTGATATTTTTTCCTGGAATCCAAACCCATACATACGCTACACTTAAGTTGGCCAGCGGTGTTCCGGTAACATTATACGTAACCGTTATCTGGTCATTAGGGCCAAACAATGCCGG
>CAZCRJ010000518.1:0-2661 GCA_964501015.1 uncultured Roseivirgaceae bacterium
ACGGTTTCTATAGCACCCTTGCAAAAGAAAATAGCACGCTCATCATTATCTTCATAGAATCGGTTTTCCTTATCGTGAAACACAGATTTTCTATGGAAATAATCTTCGTTATCAATAAAATAAACCTGAAGCTTGGCATTTGGAATGGATGCAACCTTTATGGTCAGGGGTTTCTCTTCATCGCCCACGGCAATGTTGATACCGGAAAGCCGAACTACTTCATGTAACCTGTTCTTACGTTCGTTGATAATTCCAAAACGCGGAACCAGAATGCGAATCTCCATCCCTTTCTCCTGCATGGCCTGCGGAAGCTTTCGAACAAAATCAGCTACTTCAGAAGTTTGCAGAAAAGGATTGATCTCACTGGCTACATAAAGAATACGGAGTTTTGACATAGTATTAACAGATTAAGTAACGGAACGGAAAAACGAGGCCACAAAAGTACAAAATTTACCCCCCGTATTCAACTCTTTTTCCCAATTAAACCTATATTGGACTCTTCCTGGTACATCCATAACATGCAGATTTCCAGTCAAATTCAGTGCGTAAGGGCATTTTTAGTTGATAGTAGGGGCTTGGTTTTTGCCCCCTATAAAATTGCGCTTTTATTTTTAAACGGTCATATTTTAAACCATTCAAATAACTTCACTGGCCTTGGCTTCCCGCATTAAAGATTTTATCCAATATGCACTTTTACTTGCAGTAACTGCATTTTTAGTGTGGTTTTCCCTTCAAGGCATACCGGTGGCGGAAGGGCAAAACAAGTGGGACTATATTTATCAGACCTGGCAGATTGCTGATAAGGGCTGGTTATCCCTCATGGTGCTCTTTTTTTTCCTTAGCCATATTCTCCGGGCTGAGCGCTGGCGAATGTTACTTATACCTGCGGGACATCCTACAACTCTTTACCGCGGGTTCCTTTCATTGATGATAGGCTATTTGGTGAATTTGGTTATTCCCCGAGGAGGAGAAATTTCCAGGTGCTATAACCTGTATAAATTGGATAAAACCCCTGTTGAAATTTCGTTCGGAACAGTTGTAATAGAACGAATTGCCGACCTTGTTGCATTGCTTCTTGTGCTGATTCTGGCATTTGCAATGGAGTTTGAGAAATTGGTAGCCTTTATCAGCACTTTACCCATCCAGCCTTTTCAGGTTGTCGGTAAGGTTGGCACATTGTTATTGCTTGGTGTGATTGTCGGTGTAGTGGTCCTGTTAATCTATTGGTTTATAAAAAGGAATCACCGTTTGCGTGACAGGCTAATTAAAGTATGGATCGGCTTTAAAAAAGGGCTATATTCTGTCAATAACGTGGCAAACAAGCCCCTTTTCCTGCTGTATTCGGTAGCCATCTGGATACTGTATTTCCTGATGTCGTATGCTGTAATGAAAGCTTTTAGTGAAACAAGCGAACTTGGTATGACAGCCGTTCTATCACTTTTTGCAATCGGCACCATCGCTATGGCTGCACCGCTCCCGGGTGGTGCAGGGTCATATCATGTGCTGATTCCTGCCGGACTGGTTTTTCTTTATGATTTACCTCAGGCCAGCGCTGTTGCTTTTACGTTTGTATTTCATGGGTGGCAAACATTAATTACAATTGTGGGGGGGGTAGTTTCCCTTATACTGAGTTCTGCTCTGGTTCGAAAAAACACGAAGAATAAATTTTAATAAATCATACGCCCCGGTAATTTTGAAGCAATCGCCAGCCAATGATGACGAATTGTCAGGTAAACCGAGTGGCTTGGAAGTTGTTAAAGAACAATCAACTATTAAAATCGAATAACTATGGGATTACTAATTATAGGTGTTGTTTTTATGCTGATAGGTTCGCTTGTCAGCGGAAGGCTAAAGAGCAAATTCAAGGAATATTCCCAGATACGCCTTACACAAAATTTAACAGGTGCTGAAATCGCCAGGTTAATGCTGGCGGACAATGGCATTCATGATGTGCAGGTAATAAGCGTTCAGGGGCAGCTTACCGATCACTACAATCCGACAAATAAAACCGTTAACCTTAGCGAAGAAGTATATAACGGACGTAATGCTGCCGCTGCCGCTGTGGCATCGCACGAATGCGGACATGCCGTTCAACATGCAACCGCCTATTCCATGCTGCAGCTTCGTTCGGCAATGGTTCCTGTACAAAATGTTACATCACGCATTATGAACATAATCTTTTTTGCGATGATGTTTGGTGCATTTGCCTTGAAGGGATTGTTCTCCTTTGATATAGCCATTTTGGTAATCATTGCATGTTACTCTGTATTCGCATTATTCGCCTTAATAACCCTCCCGGTAGAGTTTGATGCAAGCAAGAGAGCTTTGGCTTGGATTGAAGTCCGTGGAATCGTTAACCGTCAGGAACATGACATGGCGAAAGATGCCCTGAAGTGGGCGGCCATGACGTATGTTGTTGCGGCTATTGCAGCGCTAGCTTCACTGATGTATTGGGTGATGATCTTTTTGGGCAGAAGGGACTAATAATGCCTGAACAGTATTCAGGATATTCTTCATAAGAACTATTTTTGCAGGCCTGAGGCACAACCTCAGGCCTTTGTTTTTGTTTATCAGAATAAACTACCATCATGAATTTCCAACTTACCGAAGAACATATGGCCGTTCAGGAAGCGGCAAGAGATTTTGCTCAGAATGAATTAC
>CAZCRJ010000519.1:0-2349 GCA_964501015.1 uncultured Roseivirgaceae bacterium
TTTAAAAAT
The DNA here is from genome assembly GCA_964501015.1 of uncultured Roseivirgaceae bacterium. Lineage (GTDB taxonomy): Bacteria > Bacteroidota > Bacteroidia > Cytophagales > Cyclobacteriaceae > UBA2336. Next base: position 10 of record CAZCRJ010000519.1, read on the forward strand.
TATTTCATTAAATATTATGGTGGAGATGGTGATCAACTGGCGAATGACTTTGTAGTGAGCGCTGATGGCACCATTGTAATGGTTGGCACGTCTGTTATTAATCTGACCAACCATATGTATGTGGTAAAGGCAGATGCGGAAGGCAATCAGGTATGGGCGAAAACGCTGGGCTCATTAACGGATGAATTTCCACAGGACATCGAACCAATAACCAGCGGACCGGATGCAGGAAATTTTATTATACTCTCCAATGTTGCACGTTCCACTGATGGGTTTGATATCCGGCTGACGGTGATCAATGAAAATGGGGATAGTTTGAAAAGCACCCTGTTTAATCTGTTCGAAAGTCAGGAAGGAAGAAGCGTTACACCCTTATCCGATGGGGGATATTTTATTGCCGGTAAAACAACAGATACGGATACCGATGCAACGTCTTTAAATGCTGGACTCCCGGATCCTTCTGCCGATCAGGAAGACCTGCTGGTACTTCGGTTACAAAGTGATTTTAGTTATACCCTTTCGGATGTCAGCAGGATTGGAGGGTCATACGTTGGAACAGCGGTAAAAGTATTTCAGGATGGCAATCAGTTTTATTATGCAGGTGATTCCGATGCACTTACAGGGGGCAACCTTCCCGATAACGGAACATTCGAGCCTAATTTGTTTTTCCGCACATTCGTGAGTAACCCGAGTAGTGTTTCATCCCTTTATTCAGGCTCATTAACGCTCCATGAGAAACTGAATGCCATTACACGATCGCCATCAGGATTGTTCATGGCTGTAGGAACACAAACCGATGCACAGGGTGGGAACCGGCAATTATTTGCTACGGTGGTTAACAGTAATTTTTCTACCATACAACGGGCTGGAAATATTAATGATGGGGGTCTGCAACGGGAAGCAGTTGCCATTGCTCCATCTGGTGCAGGAGGAACCAGTTTTTTGGTATTGGCAAATGAGTATAATGCAGCTTTAAACAGTGATATCTATCTCCGGAAAATGAATGTTCTCTTTGATAAGGAATTTGAAGTGAAATTTGGTAGTACGAATAATGATGATACAGGCAGCGCAGTAGCGGAACTGGCCAATGGTGACATCCTCGTATTGGGTACAATACAGATCACCAACCAGAAAAAAATAGCCTTGATTAAGCTTCGTTCCAACGGAAAGTTTTAGCGAATGGCGTATAGTAAGATTATTGTAAGGGATTTTTAGTATTTAGCAGGCAGGACTTTACTATGGCAAATATTTACAAAGCAGTAACGTTTTCAATGTTGCTTTTCCTGATTGGAATTCCGGGTCAGGTATTTAGCCAGGTGGTAATTACACCAGCCACTACAACCGATGGAAATCCTCTATGTATTGGGGGTCCCTCTAAATCTCTTACCAATATTGTTATTGAAGAGCAGGCGGGCCAGTTGGAAAATATTGGTAATGCAAATGCGAATTTGATTGGACTTACCTTAGTCTTTAGTATTCCTGCCGGCTTTGAGTTTGTACCAAATGTTGGCAGTGTCTCTTCTTCTCCTGGAACGGATGATGTAATTATACAGTTCTTTTCAATTTCCAATTCGGATATAATAATTGTATTTGATGCCAACAATGCGGGAGGTGGTGGAAATGATAAGCGAGACGAGATTACCATCAGCGGATTGCAGGTACGGGCAGTCAGTGGATCTCCTCAGACAGTAAACATTACCAGAACCGGTGGTACTGCAGATATTGTGGGCTTAGTGGTCGGAAATGTCGTGGGAACAGTCACCAGTGTTATATCACCGACACCATTAATCAGCGGATTAAATTCAGTGTGTGCGAACCAGTTGGGCGTTGCATACAGTACACCCAATGTAGTGGGCAATACGTATAGCTGGTCCGTAGCGGGAGGCACGATAGCTTCGGGCGCAGGCACAAACAGCATCACGGTAGACTGGGGAGCAGCGGGTGCGGGAACGGTACAGGTACAGGAAACTACCACCGCGACAACGTGCAGTACTACGACATCCTTATTTAATGTTTCTATTAATGCGAGTCCGGCACCGGTCATCAGCGGATTGACTACCGTATGTTCGAATGAATCGGGAGTGGTGTACAGCACTCCTTCTGTGCCGGGCAATACCTATAGCTGGACCGTAAGTGGAGGTACCATAACTGCGGGTGCAGGCACCAACACGATCACTGTAACCTGGAATGCCTCGGGAGCAGGCAGTGTTCAGGTGCTGGAGTCGAGTTCAGCTCAGGGCTGCAGTACGTTATCTGCATTATATAATGTTACGATCAATCCTCGTCCGACACCATTAATCAGCGGATTAAATTCAGTGTGTGCGAACCAGTTGGGCGTTG
>CAZCRJ010000519.1:2449-2660 GCA_964501015.1 uncultured Roseivirgaceae bacterium
CGGGCAATACCTATAGCTGGACCGTAAGTGGAGGTACCATAACTGCGGGTGCAGGTACAAATAGTATTACGATTACATGGGGATCAGCTGGTGTTGGTGCAATAAAAGTTCAGGAGTCAAATGCCTTTGGATGTACCTTCATAACTGCTGATTATTCCGTCACGATCACTCCATCAGCACTCGTGAATGCGGGCAGCGATGCGGAAGTGTG
>CAZCRJ010000520.1:0-2652 GCA_964501015.1 uncultured Roseivirgaceae bacterium
TAAAAGGTTCCAGCGGATAAGTGCTTGTTTACGTTCAAACTCTCCGGTAAACTCAAATTTATGTTCGTCTACAATAGCATTGAACATAGCTTCTTTTGAGTTCTTTGAATCGACATATGCATCCACCTTGGTAGACCAATCGGCTGTGTTAAATGCGCGCCTTCTTATTTCTTTCAAGAAAGGTGCAGCAGCAGCAGGGCCTTGTAACTCATTTGCTGTTTCAGCCGCCATCAATAAAATTTCTGCATACCGCATATACAACTTATTCACACCATCATCATTGGTTGAGGTTACAAAACGGCTCATCCACTCATACCTGTACTTTCCGAAGTACCAGGTATTCAGGGCAACAAGTTCTTGCCGTGCAAATCCTGCTACTGCAGGACCATACCGGTACGGTACGCAGGTTATATCGCGTCTGATGTCCTTTTCATCATAGTCATAGAAGAGGTGGGGCAATGGACCAGCCTGACCACCACGATTAGCACCATTAGCATGGTGTTGATTATTGGTGGCATGACGAACAGCAAAGGTAAAAAGCATACGTCCGCGTCCATCTGCAAAGGGAAGTTCCCATAACGATTCGCCTCCGGCTGCAACAACATCCTGATTATATTTTTTCCACAGATTTTCAAACGATGGTTCCAGGCGGGCAGTACCACTATTGATAACTTCCATGCATTCTTTGTAGGCGAGGTCATACATTTTAGCCACTGATAAATCCGGATCATTACTTCTTCGGATACCATCCGGATATTGAGAATACCCGCTGGCCGCCAGGGCAAGCCGTGCACGTAAGCCTTTTACAAAGGCCTTATTAACACGTTCCACGCTGGTGGTTGTACTGATCTCATTAGGCCAGGGTACAAGGGTGGCCGCAATTTCTAAATCTTCAATAAGTTGCTTGTAAATCACATCCCGACTTGTCTTTTCCAGATAAATGGTTTCGGTTTCAATCGGTTCAAATCGCGCAACAACATCTCCCCAGGCTTTCAATAGATCGGCATAATAGATGGCGCGTAACGTTAACGCTTCGCCTAATAAGTACCCCAATTCATTTCCCGGCTGGGGATTTCCGAATTCACGCAAACCGCGGATACAAATATTGGCACGCTCAATACCGGAGTACATCATTGCCCAGGCATTATTAAGCGTATTCATATTGGCATTGTTGGGCTTTGTATTATAAACAGCCAAATCTGAATTGTCGCCAGCGGTTTGGGAAGTGTTGTACCATTCCACATCGGTATTCATTCCATACCAGGGCAAGTACCTTCCCCGATACGAGTTCGTTTCTGCAAACGGTACCTTGATTCCATCTACTGCACCTTTCGCCAGGTCAGGTGTTGAGAAGATTACGGATTCATCTAACGTAGACTTTGCAGGTGCATCCAGAAAATCTTCACAGGATGAGAGCACTACTGCTCCGAAAACTGCAACTATATAGAGTAACTTTTTCATATACGTATTCATCTAATGGTTAGAAAGTAAGATTTAAACCCATCACAACCTGTCTGCTTCGCGGATAGGCCGAGTAATCAACTCCTGGTGTAAGGGGTGTTCTCCTTCGGGTTGAAACTTCCGGATCAAAACCCGTGTAATTGGTCAGAATAAACAGGTTGTATCCTGTTGTATAGAATCTCAGGTTTTGAATACGCAACTTGGATATGATCGCTTTCGGTAACGTATAGCCTAAGGACAATGTATTCAAGCGAAGGAACGAGCCATCTTCAACTGCCCAGTCGCTAAATACATAGCGGGCCATGTAAGGCGACCACATGGTAGTGTTAGCATTAAGGCCAGCCAATGCCGATGGATCCGTTACAATGGCGCCTGTTGCCGGGTCAATATTCGTCCAGCGTGTGCCGGCACCTGCCATATCAATCATGCTTCTGAATTGGTAACGGGGAGTAGATGAGGTGTACTCAATTTTATTGGCGTTGTAGATATCATTGCCAAAGCTCCAGTTAAATGCAGCTGTAAGATCAAACCCATGGGCATATCCGTTAATGATAAAACCACCAGTGTGTTTGGGGGTTGCATTTCCGATAATTTCCTGATCATCCAGATTCACAATTCCATCACCATTCAGATCTCTCAATTTCATCATACCAGGTTGCACAAAATTACTGGTGCTCACTATCTGTGCGCTATTCGCGATACCTGGTTTTAAAATCCACCTTCCGGTGGCGGCATCGTATCCTTCAAAATCAGAAACTTCATATCGGCCAGCATTGCGGTAACCGTACATAATTCCAACCGGACTGCCTACCCGTACCAGGTAATCATTACCGATTTCCGTTGACGCCCAGCCTGAAGCTTGACCAAAGTCATCCATGATACCTAACGAGATGATTTTATTTCTGTTGAAGCTAATGTTGAACGAGAAGTTCAACCCGTAATTATCCTTGTCAATAGCGATGTAATTAAGGGCTGTTTCTATCCCTTTGTTTTCTGTTTCACCAAGGTTTCTGTATTGGAAATCATATCCGGATCCCGATACTGGAAACTGAATCAGCAAATCCTGAGTATTGTTCAAATACGCCTCAACCGTACCGGATAACCGTCCTTTTAATACTGTGAAATCAATTCCTACATTTCGAGTTCTGGTGGTCTCCCATTTCAAATCAGGGTTAGCCATTGTCTTTGATG
>CAZCRJ010000521.1:0-2638 GCA_964501015.1 uncultured Roseivirgaceae bacterium
AATGAATTCATTGTCAAAAATTTCAATATCGTGAGTAGCCAGAATCATCATTCCCGAACCAGGCGGTATGCTCGCTACAATATTCCCCTTCATTGCAAAATTCGTATGGTTGTTACTGCGAATGGTGTTCTTATACACTTTAGTGGTGTGACCATAAGTGGTTAGCCCCGGCAAATCAAATACAAGAATGCCTCCCGTATTTTCATACGCTTCGTTGCCATAAATCTCCACATACTTTGAGTTCTCTGATTCAATGCCTGCCACATTCCAATAGGCTTTGTTATTTCGGATGATTACGGAGTCTGATTGACCAACATAGATTCCTGCATCTGAAGAACCCATGGCGATACATTCTTCCATCAATACATTTTTACACAACACCGGATAAAGGGCATACGCACCATTTTCTGTTTTTGGTCCATCGGCCCAAACCGAACGGATTCTGCGAAGTACAATACCATTGGTATCATTCACCTTCAGGTTATCCCCTTTGGCATCCTCCACAGAAAAATCTTCCAGTACAATATTTTTTCCATTACTAACCTGAAAACCTTGTGCGCCTTCTGTTTGATTCTTCCACGACAAAATGGTTTTATCGATTCCTTTGCCACGAATGGTGATGTTGGACTTTCCATCCATGCTCAGGGTGCGGGTGAACATAAAATATCCTTCTGGTAATTCAATTACGCCACCATCCTCTACTGTGATTAGCTGCGTCTGCAGGCTTTTCTCAATACTTTGCCAGGAAACAGGGCCTCGTTTCTCTTCAGTTTTAGAACATCCTGCTCCCACTAACAGGAGGATAATACTCCACTTAAGGTTTTTCATGTATTTCTTTTTAGAACTATGAAGGTAATCATTGGATGAGTAATAATGAATTTCGTTACCGTACCCGATCAACTACCTGTAGAAAAATCCCCTTCCATGACTCCACTTTACCCAGATCCTTACCCATTCGAACAATGATAATTCCCTCGTCCGGAAAAATATAAAGATACTGGCCTAAATGACCCCAACCCGACAGGATATACGCATGTTGATGATCTTTACTGTGCAACCACCAGAATTTTTCATAATGGATTTCTTCTCCAAATTCAGGCACATAATTTTCAGGCGATACTTTGCAACTTGTTCCAATCCATTCTTGTGAGATCACTTGTTCACCATCCCATTTCCCACTATTGAGTACCAGTCTGCCAAACTTGGCCAGGTCTACTGCGCGAAGATTCAATCCACTCTCCATTTTTGTCATTCGTGACTCCTCACTGTCCATGCTCCAGGAGCCTTCGTACTCCATACCCAATTTGTTCCAGATTTTTTCTTTAAAATAGTGCGCGGGCGACATACCGGAAACTCTCTCCACTATCATTCCAAGCAGAATAGGATTATACGAATTGTATTGAAATTCAGTGCCTGGCTCTTGCTGTATTGATAATTCAAATATGCGTTCCCTCAAACGGGGATAATAATAGGCTTTCGGTTTATCGCCCCAGGGTAAATCATGATCTTTAAATTGTATGCCACTACGCATATTGAGCAAATGAGCCAACGTAATTTTTTCATATTGCGAATCAGTTTGCTTCAAAGCAGGTAAATAATTAGTAATAGGGTCATCAATCGATTTTATCAATCCATCGCCTAGCGCTCGACCAACCATTAAGGATGTAATTGACTTCCCCACGGAAAAAGAGGTATTAATGGATTCACGGGTGTAGTCATTGAAGTAACGTTCATATAACAAGGAGTCGTTTTTAATAACCAGAAATGCTGTTGTTTCCGATGATGCTAAAACTGTAGTGAGGTTTTGTCTACCCTTCTTCGTAAGTATGGATAATGTATCCAGCCGGTAATCGTTTGCTTCGATAAAATGAAATGGTTGTGGAGATGCTTCAAAAGAATAGAAAGGGAATTTTTCGTGGTCGAGAATATCCGAAGCGCGCCATTTTATCCACCGGCCCATATAGGTTTTGGTGCTGCACGACATAAATGCAACACTTAACACGACAACTAGAAGCATCAAGGTATATAGAAATTTCTTTTTCATGACCTTAAGGGTTTAGGCAGCAATTTTTATTTCATTCATTTTACTTTCTTTCAGTTTTTGCGTTGGCTTCATCCCAAACAAAAAGCGCATCACGTTAAACGGACGAATCAATACCAAATAAAAACCCACACAACTGATCAGCGTAAGCATGGCAATCGACCAATACTTGGCGGCAATGCTCCACTCCAGCTGACAGATGTAATACCCAATGGCAATGATTACCGTTTGATGCAGAATATAAAACGGATAAAGTCCTTCGTTGAGTTTGCTGATCCATGGATGAGGTTTGTTTAGATAATATTGTCCGTAGGCAACCACAGTAAGCACTGTAAACCAGCTCATGAACATACCTGCACTATCAAACAGCGTTTCGATAGTATCCTCCGGCCAGGGAAACGTTACGATTCCACGAAAATGAAAATACAGCAAATAAAAAGGGATGAGCACAAACAAAGCCGCTACCAACAAGTGCTTTCGGTTTCGCCCGATGGCCCGCCAAAGATTTTTATCCGAATAAAATAACACCCCGAAAAAGAAGAAGCACATATAAAAAACAAAAAAAGCCAGGTCGGTGAGGTTGTGTGTTTCATCCGG
>CAZCRJ010000522.1:0-2635 GCA_964501015.1 uncultured Roseivirgaceae bacterium
CCTCAAAAATCTCCTCAACTGTTCCGGTAAATCCACTGAATGGTCCGTCCATTACTTTTACGGATTCCCCTTTAATAAAAGGTGTCTCCAGTTTTTCATCGAACGTATCAATCTCATCCACCTTACCGAGTATCCTGTTTACTTCAGATTGGCGTAACGGCACCGGCTCCTTTGATGATCCCGAACCATTGTTCCCCAGAAAACCAATCACTCCGGGAATATTATTCACTGAATGATATGCTTCCCCATGTGATAAATCCGCAGAGATCAGAATGTACCCGGGAAAGAAATTACGTTCTCTGACCCGCTTTTTTCCACCGCGCATTTCGTAAACTTTTTCAGATGGTATGAGCACCTGTGGAATAAAATCTCGCAGCTTTTCGCGCTCAATTTCGTTCTCCAGGTAGGTTTTAACCTTTTTTTCCTGACCGCTTACCACCCGGAGTACATACCACTTCAATTCGCCCATTGCTTGCGCTGCTTAAAATTCTCTATAGAACCACTCTAATCCGGTCTTAAACGTCCAATCTATTGCACCAATTATCAATGCAAAAATTGTTGACGCAACCAAAACAAGTATTGCGCTGCTCTGCAATTCCTTGAAACTGGACCAAGAAACCTTGTTTCGAAGTTCCTCCCAGGATTCCATGAAGTATACTTTTACCTTCTGCATTAGTTTTACTGTTTTTGCACGGGTGGAGAGACTCGAACTCCCAGCCTGCGGTTTTGGAGACCGCTGCTCTGCCAATTGAGCTACACCCGTATTTGGTGAGTCGAAAGGGACGTGAGCACTAAAATCTCCTTAAACCCCTTGAACTACAGCCAGTTACACCCATCTACATCATGCAGCCCAAAAGGACTGCAAAGGTAGAAATTGAAAGCAAGAAAACAAAGGCGTTCCTTAAAAATTCAGAAACGCCTTCGTTTATCCCAAAATCCCTTATTTAATGAAAGGAAGTTTGGTTGTGATACATGTATTAGTCTAAAATCTCAGTAACCTGTCCAGATCCTACAGTACGGCCACCTTCGCGGATAGCGAAACGAAGACCTTTTTCCATAGCAATCTTATTGATCAGCTGAACATCGATAGATATGTTATCACCAGGCATAACCATTTCAACACCTGCCGGCATCATGATTTCACCTGTTACATCGGTGGTACGGAAATAGAACTGAGGGCGATACTTATTAAAGAATGGTGTGTGACGTCCACCTTCTTCTTTTGAAAGAACGTAAACTTCAGCTTTGAACTTAGCGTGTGGTGTTACAGACCCGGGCTTACAAATAACCATACCTCTACGGATTTGGTCTTTGTCAATACCACGGAGCAATAAACCGGTGTTGTCGCCCGCTTCACCTCTGTCAAGAATCTTACGGAACATTTCCACACCCGTAACGGTAGACTTCAGGTTCTCAGCACCCATTCCAAGAATTTCAACAGGATCACCAGAGTTGATGATACCTCTTTCAATTCTTCCGGTAGCTACTGTACCACGACCAGTGATAGAAAATACATCTTCAACTGGCATCAAGAAATCTTTGTCGATAAGACGAACTGGAAGCGGAATAAATTCATCAACAGCTGTCATCAGTTCTTCAATTTTTTCAACCCACTGAGGCTCGCCATTTAATCCACCTAATGCAGAACCGCGGATTACCGGAGTATCATCACCAGGGAATTTGTACGAAGAAAGAAGTTCGCGGATTTCCATCTCAACCAGATCAAGCAATTCAGCATCATCAACCAAGTCAACCTTGTTCATGAACACCACAAGTGCAGGAACACCTACCTGACGCGCCAACAGAATGTGTTCGCGGGTTTGAGGCATAGGGCCGTCAGTTGCAGCCACAACAAGAATAGCACCGTCCATCTGAGCTGCACCTGTAACCATGTTCTTAACATAGTCAGCGTGGCCAGGACAGTCAACGTGAGCATAGTGACGCTTTAACGTCTGGTACTCAACGTGTGAAGTGTTAATAGTAATACCTCTTTCTTTTTCTTCGGGGGCGTTATCAATAGAAGAGAAATCGCGTTCTGCTGCAAGCCCTTTAGAAGCGAGTACTTTCGTAATAGCCGCAGTAAGTGTAGTCTTACCGTGATCTACGTGACCGATAGTACCTACGTTTACGTGAGGTTTCGAGCGATCGAATTGTTCTTTTGCCATATTTGAAAATTCCAGTTAAAGTTTAAAGTGTATAATTAATTTAAAGTTGTTTTTTCTACTCTAAATATCTTCCAGAATTGCTACCAGAAGACTACACCCCAAACATGTTAAGCCTTTCGAATAAGGGTTTATTCGTTTGAAATTTCTGATTTATCAATTCATGGACGCTACTCCATTCAAAATCTTAATTTCACTAATTTTATTTCATTACCATTATTCCAGGACTACTTCCCGAAATTCTTTTCATCACCATTTCATTTCTGAGCTGTTGATGAGAATTGAACTCACGACCTCTTCCTTACCAAGGAAGTGCTCTACCCCTGAGCTACAACAGCAATAACCGTTGTTCGTTGTTTGTTAACGGTTATTCGCAAAAAAAATCGAATAACGAATAACGAGTTACGACCAACCATTTCGAGCGGGAGACGAGGCTCGAACCCGCGACCTGCAGCTTGGAAGGCTGCCGCTCT
>CAZCRJ010000523.1:0-2627 GCA_964501015.1 uncultured Roseivirgaceae bacterium
CCAGATAGGTAATTTTTAAAACCTTCTCAGAAGCTTTTGTTAAGGGAATATTGGCCAGGTTTTTAATTTCATGGGTGGCGGTACCCTTTGAAATTTTTTCGATTTCGGTGCGCAGGGTATCCAGTGGCACGCCCAATTTTTTGAGGACACCAACAGCAACACCTTCGCCTTCACGAATAAGCCCCAACAGCAAGTGTTCAGTGCCTATGTAATCGTGACCAAGACGCAAAGCTTCTTCACGACTCAGCGATATAACTTCCTTTACCCGGTTGGAGAATTTTGCTTCCATGCTATATTCGAGATGAAATGATTGTAAATGTAAACGTTTCAATTAAATTTTCTGCAGCCCAGCACCCATTTTAAGGATATCAACCTGAGACACCTAAAACACAGGTACTATTTTAAATGTTCATTTGGGGTAGCCGATGCCAAAACTATATTCCGGGCCTGGGGTCCTTCACAAAACACCAGGTCTGCAATGCTGAGGTTTTCTACAAACGATTTGCCAAAGACCTGACGATAGGTTACGGGCTTGAAGAATTTATTCAATGCCAAAGGCTTTTTCGGGTGAATATGGTTCCGAAGGTCTGTTTGCCCCTCTTCCGGTACATTTCGGTACGCTGAAGTTTCCTGAATGGTTATGTCCAGGTTTAGCCACTTAAGACATATTGTCAGCAGTTCGTAATTTAATTCGTATAGAAATGTGTTTTTCCGGAACATAATCGCCTGTAAGTCGTCAGCGTAGTATTCAAAAAAGGGCGATTTCCGATAGGCGGATTCAATTGCTCTCCAGTGTGTGTTCAGCCATTTTTGGGTATAATCAATTTTGATATCGGTAATGCTGACCTTACCGTGTTTGGCCGTAAGGGGAATAGTTAGCCTTTCAAAACCATGAGCTGTATTAATCAAGCAGCGGTTCCGGTAACTTTGCTTGATATAGTGTTCATGTTTTTCCAATATAAGGTGCTGTGCCTTTGCGATGCAGGTGAAATAGGCAATGCATGGAAGGTAGTGTAATTCGAGTAAGCAGTTCACGAGGTTGTAAACTTAAAGTTGTTCAATAACCATTTGACTGACGTTAAAAGGATAACGTTCCTAATCCTTGTCGTATAACAACCAGTTCATCGCTTGTACAATCGACAACGGTTGAGGGGATATTGCCACCCGCACCGCCATCAATCACCATATCCACAAGGTTTTTGAAGTCCTCATAAATTTCTTCCGGATCGGTAGTATACGCTTTAATGTGATCATCATCTTTAATGGAGGAGGTAATTAACGGGTTGCCCAGTTCCGCTACTATCGTCCGAGGAATAGTATGATCCGGTATACGGATGCCTACTGTTTTTTTATTGATTTCCAGAATTTTGGGCACCTTGCTGCTGGATTCAAAGATAAACGTATACGGACCCGGCAATACATTTTTCAGCAATTTAAAAACGGGTGTATCGATTCGTTTAACATACTGTGATATATGGCTGAGGTCATGGCAGATGAATGATAAGTCCATTTTCTGCGGTTTTACATCCATAATTTTACACACGCGTTCAACAGCTTTGCGGTTCATCAGGTCACAGCCGATTCCATAAATCGTGTCAGTAGGGTAGATGATTATTCCCCCTTTTTGTAAGACTTCTACCACGCGGATAATTTTCCGCATTTCAGGATTTTGAGGATGTATTTTCAGGAATTCGGCAGCCATGCTAAGATCAAAACCTCAATATACGGAATCAGAAGGCTATGATAAATGACTGGTCTGAATTGATTTTTGTACTTTTGAAGTTCGTTTATTCATTATGAAAAGCACCATCAAGCTATTTGTCTTTCTCCTTGCATCCATTCTGCTGATCACCTTTACCTTTTACGGGTACCAGATTTGTTATACGCCAAATGTATTGGTGGGAAAGGAAGACCGCTACATCTATATCCCAAAGGAAGCCACGTTTGAGGATGTCCAAAAAATCTTATACGAAGGTGAATATGTTCGCGACCTGATGTCCTTCAGTTTTCTGTCGCGGCTGATGGATTATGATGATCATGTAAAACCAGGAAGGTATGTATTACGTGCGAACATGAATAATATTGTGGCCATCCGTTTTCTGCGCGCAGGAGAACAGGAGCCTGTACGGATAACCTTTAACAATGTGCGGTTGGTGAGCGACTTATCCCGGAAGATCACGCTTAATACAGGTGTATCGCCTGAGCAGTTTGAAGCAGCGTTAGTAGCATTTACCGTACGTAAGGATCATGGGTTTACGAAAGACAATATTCTGAGCATGTTTATTCCCAACACCTACGAGGTATATTACACCATCAGCGCGGACGACCTTGTGGAGAGAATGCATCAGGAGTACAAACGTTTCTGGAACGAGGAACGAAAACAGCAGGCAGAAGCCATCGGGTTAACACCTGTTGAGGTTTCCGTCCTGGCCTCCATTGTTCAGGCCGAATCGGTAAAGCGGGATGAAGCCCCGATCATAGCAGGCCTTTACCTGAACCGGCTGCGGCAAGGTATACCACTTCAGGCGGACCCGACCCTGGTGTATGCGGTTGGTGATTTTACCATTAAGCGGGTGCTCAATGAACATAAGGTGGTTGATTCGCCCTATAATACGTATAAATTCAAG
>CAZCRJ010000524.1:0-2622 GCA_964501015.1 uncultured Roseivirgaceae bacterium
AACCTGGCGTAAAAGCTCCGGCATTTTCATCAAAAGATGAGAACGGAAACACTGTTAAACTATCTGATTTCAAAGGCAAAAAACTGGTTCTCTATTTTTATCCCAAAGACCAGACACCGGGCTGCACTGTTGAGGCTTGTAACCTCCGCGACAATTACAAAGCATTGCAAAAGCAGGGCTATGAGGTACTAGGCGTAAGCACCGATTCAGCAAAATCACACCAAAAATTTATTACCAAGGAGAAACTCCCCTTTCGCCTTCTGGCTGACGAAGGTAAATCCGTTCATGATGCCTATGGCACTTGGGTGGAAAAGTCGATGTATGGCCGAAAATATATGGGCACTGCACGTGTCACGTTTATCATTAATGAGGACGGAATCATTGAAGAAATCATTGATAAAGTCGACACAAAAAATCACACCGCCCAGATTTTATCTGGAGGAAAACCAGGTGTTGAAGTAGTTCCTGCTAGAAAGGATACTGTCAAGGTTAAAACAACGACCAAAAAAGGTAGCGTCTAGCCTGCACCTAAAAAATCTCCCACCAAGAAAACTGGAGGCAAAAAGAAATAAAATTCCTACTTCCTGCAGCGCATTGTTTGGAGCGGGAAAACCCACACGGTATCTTCGCACCGTTTCCAAACCTTCGTTTATCTATGCCCAACCCCGATTACATTCACCTTCAAAAACTCACCACACAAATTCGTAGAGATATCGTTCGCATGGTTCACGCCTGCCAAAGCGGCCACCCTGGCGGATCGCTAGGATGCACTGATTTTTTTGTGGCGCTCTATTTTCATATCCTTAACCGTAAACCGGGATTTGATATGAATGGCGCAGGTGAAGATCTTTTCTTTTTATCTAACGGACATATTTCTCCGGTTTGGTATGCAACCCTTGCGCGTGCAGGTTACTTCGAGGTTAGCGAGCTCGCTACCTTCAGGCAGCTAAACTCCCGTTTACAAGGTCACCCTGCAACACATGAGGGATTGCCAGGGATACGTATCGCGTCCGGTTCACTTGGCCAGGGCCTTTCGGCAGCAATAGGTGCGGCCCAGACAAAAGAACTCGACAACGACAACCATCTGGTGTATGTTCTGATGGGCGATGGCGAACAACAGGAAGGCCAGATATGGGAAGCAGCCATGTATGCAGCCCATAATAAAGTGGATAACCTGATTGCCACAATCGACTATAATGGTCAACAAATAGATGGCCCGGTAAAGGAGATTCTGGATCTGAAAAATCTTAAAGCCAAGTGGGAAGCGTTTGGCTGGGACGTTCAGGAGTTCAACGGCAACAACCTGGAATCTGTAATTTCCGGTTTAGAAAAAGCGAAATCATTATCAGGAAAAGGAAAGCCTGTTATGAATTTGATGTACACCGAAATGGGTTACGGTGTTGACTTCATGATGAACTCCCACAAGTGGCACGGGGTTGCACCTAATGATGAACAACTGGCATCTGCATTGGCGCAGTTGAAGGAGACGATTGGCGATTACTAGACACAGCCTATCTAAAATCACTTTAAATCAATTGAAGTTCTACTATAACTAAAGCAATCGTTATAGTGATGGAGAACATATAGTTAATATTCGAAACCGGAAATGATAGAGTAAATGGAACACGTAGGATTTACTCCACATTAACGATTTCCAAATAAAGATTTAACCCGCTGAATTAGTTTAATACTAAACTTCCATCGCCTGCCATTTTTCTCTAGCTACCAAAAGTAATTCCTGAAATCGTTGCTCATTTCTAATTTCACTAAGTATCGGATCATACTCTGCTAAAAGAGGATAGTTGACAAATCCAAGTCGAACGGCATTCTCCAACCATGCAAGTGCTTGTTCATTCAATCCTGCAAGTGAACAAAGTGCCGCTAAAAAATGTGAATATTGTGAATCGTTACTAGCCATTTGGTTAATATCCGACTCCAGAAACTTCATGAGCCTGGCCTTATCTTTTCTGATTGCAGCCACAAACATTGTTGCGGTTCGAGCAATTATCTCTGTTGGATCAGGAGGTAGGCTAGTGTCAATGAATTCAAGGGCTTCATCATACTTACCAGAATATATAAGTACATAAGGTTTAAAAAACTGCCAAAATGGGTTTGTTGTTTCCATAGCATAGGCCTTGTTAACATGAGGTAGGGCTTCCTCAAAGCGACCACTATAAAAATGAACAACACCAGGAACAGCATGGCTTAAAGAACTGAGTGGATCTACTTTAAGCATTCTTTGTGCAAATGGCTGGGCCTGTTCAGGGTACCCTGTCAGGCAATAACTCAAGATCAACCATGTAAGCGCGTCAAAATCATTCGGACGGACATTTAAAACCTTCTTAAACGACCGAATCGCTTGTTGTGGATCACCCTTTAAGGTTTGATACAACAAACCAATAACCAGATGCGCATCCGGAGATTCCGAATCAATTTCAAGCGTCTTGTGCACATACTCTTCGGCCTTTTGCCAATTCTCAGCTGCATTATGCCCAAAATTGCTGTAGTTCCAGTATACATACGCCATCGTACCATAGAGCGCGGCATTCGGTCCAATTATATTCAGCCCGTTCTGAATTTGTTGATGTGCAATATCAATGGCTTCTTTGCTCCACTTCAATA
>CAZCRJ010000525.1:0-2622 GCA_964501015.1 uncultured Roseivirgaceae bacterium
CTTGATTATTTTTATATCCATTTTCAGGTATAGTGGAGTAAATCTGAACCCCAGGAGAGAACAGGTCCACTGATTTTTTACCATAATTCGAAAACGAAGCCACAAAGTCTTCGTCTGCTCCCCATGAAGAGGCGCCAACCTCAACCCAGTTTCTGGCTTCTCTTCCATCGTTAAAAACACGGGTGGGAAAATTCTTTTTTACATCAATGTTATCGCTATCGTTCCCTGCCGCATGCACCAACAGCACGCCTTTGGATTCTGCATATTTGACAGCCTTGTCCACTACCTCCTTTTGCGGTGAGTAGGATTTGCCAAAACTCATGTTAATAATGTGTGCACCATTATCAACAGCATAGTAAATGGCATTGGCAATATCTTTATCCCGTTCGTCTCCGTTGGGCACTGCCCGTACGGCCATAATTCTCACATTATCGGCAATTCCTTTAATCCCGATATCGTTCGTCCTGTTAGCCGCAATAATGCCGGCAACGTGTGTTCCATGTTCTGCATCCGCTCCCTTCACATCATTGTTTCCATAGTGCCGTACATTAACGTTTTCATAGTTGTCACCAACAATTTCGCGTGAGTCAAACTCGGTATTATACCCGTACAACGCCTGAACCTCAAAGTAGGTAACTGCTTCTTTTAACTCATTCAGTACTTCGTCAACATCTACATCCTGTCCGAAATTCTGAAAAATGATGGAGACGGCATTTTTTGAAAAGGCCACAACCGGGTTGGTGACTTTTAATGTATCCAACATCTGCGGAGTGATTTTATCAACCTGAAAAATGTTTTTAAGTGTATCGTTTCCAAAGGTGATGTTTTTGTAAATCGTGCTGTACATGGTGTACTGCTGTTGTGCTTCCTGCGAGCGGGTTTCAAATTTCTTTTTTATGTCCAGCCATTCTGCAAATTCGCTTTGGCTCTTTTTAGGAATTTTTTTCTCGTCAGTATTTTCATATTTGGCTTTCAGCCTGATGTATTCACGGGTGAGTTCGTAGGTGTCTTCGTTTACGTTCCCGTTTTTTCCGCCAATAAAATTCCAACCGTGTACATCATCGATGTACCCGTTTTTATCATCATCAATACCGTTACCCGGAATCTCGCCCGGATTGACCCATAGTACATCCTTCAGGTCTTCATGAAAAATATCTACACCGGAATCAATAACCGCAACCACAACCGTGCGAGAGGGTTTGTCTTTCAGCAGGGTGGCGTAAGTGCGTTCGGCACTTACTCCCTGGAGGCGATCCGTTTCCGGGTCACGTAAAAACCAATCGTTGGGAATTTTAGTTGAGTCCTGTTCATTCTGTGCACCGGCATTTTCAGCTAAAAGGCTCATCATCGGGATGAGCAGTATCCATAGTCTATTCATTTGAAGTATTGATTATCTGTTAATTAAGGTACGAAAGGTAGACGTTTCGGTTATTTTTTTCCTAAAATTTCTTCAGTCGGTAAATCCATGTAAAACCGTGCCAAAGGGTGGTGAAACCCGAAAATTCAATGGAGCAAATGGTAAAAACAAGATTTTCAGCCTTGTTTAAAGTAGTGTGGTTTAATTCTTGCATATCGGCAACAAAATTTAAGTAATTTTACTATCTCCGTGAATTTTACCACTATGAAAAGACACTTACTCACGCTTTGCCTGTATGCTGTTGGTTTTACAGTTCTGGCGCAAGCTCCCCTAATCAAAATAAACCCAAAGGGTCATTCGGGAAAAGTCCATAATTTAATTTTCACCCCTGATGGTCAGCGGCTTATATCGGTATCCGAAGATAAAACTATCCGCTTGTGGAATGCTGCCACTGGTGAGATGGTCAAAAAGTTTGAATCCGAAGTAGGCGATGGCTACGAGGGTATGCTCTATGCATCAGCGTTATCCCCTGACGGAAAATTACTGGCCGTAGCCGGATACCAGGTGAGTAGCCAGAAGCAGAATTATATCATTGTTGTTGACCTGGTTAAAGGTGAACAGGTGGCCACGGCTATTGGGCATTCCGATGTTATTAATGGATTATCCTTCAGTGGATCGGGCATGTACCTGGCCAGTGGTAGTATGGATGGTACAGTGAATGTGTGGAAGATGGAAAACCTACCACACCTCAAAGCCATAACAACTCTTGCGGTTGGTTTACCGGTTACCAGCGTAAGTTTCAATTCACGCACTCAAGACCTGGCCGTGGGAAGTGATGGCAAAGATGTATTGGTCTACGGATTGGGTGGACTTGATCGGGGCGAGGTAAAGTTTACAGCAAAGGCATTCAAAAAGCATAAAGTCAGCCTGAACAAAGTCACCTATTCCCCGGATGGATCCTACCTGGCAAGCAGCAGTTTTGGTAATGAGCTTATTGTTTGGAATAAGGATGGAGGTATAGTAAAGGAATTCGATAAAATTAAAGATCCTATTAACGCCCTTGCTTTTTCCTTCGATGGAAAAATATTGGCCTCATAGGATGTCACTGGAAAGGGAACAAGTTATTCCATCCCTTCGGGTTCCCGGTTAACGGATTTTACTTCGCACGACAATACCGTTTTCAGTGCCGCTTTTTCTCCCTCGCTTACTGGAAACTATCTGGTGGCTTCGGCTGGTGGCAGTAATAATGAAATCTTTCTTTGGAA
>CAZCRJ010000526.1:0-2326 GCA_964501015.1 uncultured Roseivirgaceae bacterium
AAAAATGCCAATAAGTGGCACACATTTCTAGCTGAAGTATACTTTTTGAATGTACTTTAAAGCGGTATGCCGATACCAAGACTACCAGTAAAAACAGAAGGCCACTGACAATATGGAGACCATGCACTGCCGGTAGTATCCATAGAAAGGAATGCGACACATTACTCCCGGTAAAATGTTGTTTTAACGCTATCATCTCCTGGAACGCCAGGTATTGTCCTGCCAGGAAGGCAACCCCCAAAAGCATAGTAAGGGATAAGGCGATTTTTACAATTTTTAAATTATCGGACTTTGCAGCACGGTATGCCCAAATCATAGTAACACTGCTGAGGGCAGCTATTATGGTGTTGGTAAGAAACTGACTTGGCAAAATAATTTCCGCCCACCCGGCATCCGCACGTTTTACGAGGTAAGCACTGGTCCATGCTCCGAAAAGCATAATTACACTCATCATAAAAAGCCAAAGCGCAAACTTCTTAGGGTTCATGGAAAGCTGCTTCTTCGCCTCCTCAACAATCCGTAAATCTTTTATCTCTGCATCCATAACACTATCCTCTCTTTTAGACTTTATCTAACAAATAAGCAATCTGAACAATCGGCAAATAAAATGATCCAAACATGATGCGCAGTGCACTCGCACGACTTCCAGTTCTCAGTAATGAAAAGGTTTGGGCCAAAAACAAAACTCCACACAGTGTAACGACAATGGCTGAATCAATACCCGTGATTCCAAATTTTGCCGGTAGCAGACCTAACGGTAAAAGAAAAAGGGTATAAATCATTATTTGAATAGCGGTATTGAAATCCTTCTTACCGCCAAAAGGCAGCAGTTTGAATCCGGCTTTTTTATAATCTTCATCAGCCAACCAGGCAATCGCCCAGAAGTGCGGGAACTGCCATATAAACTGAATACCAAAAATGATTAAGGCTTCATGTGAAATAACACCTGTTGCCGCAACCCATCCTAACAGGGGCGGCAGGGCTCCGGGTATTGCACCAACAAAAACAGCTATTGGTCCTACCCGCTTCAACGGAGTATAAACAAAACTATACAACAGCATCGATAGTATGGACAAGAATACTGTTAGCGGATTTGTATACAGGAATAAAATGCTAATGCTGATTACAAAACAGCATAATGAAAATAGTAAAGCCTCCTTTTTAGATAACCTGCCGGTGGGCAATGGACGATTCATAGTTCGGGTCATGAGCTTGTCGTACTCCTTTTCTAGTACCTGGTTAATGGCAATAGAGGATCCAGACAATAAAAATCCACCCAGAAAAAGCATGATCAGGGTATTCCAGTTTACCTGGGATGAGGCTAATGTAAACCCGAATGCACAGGAAAAAGCAACCAGTAAGGATAGCCTGAACTTGAGCAGTTCCCAATACGCCCTGGCTTTGGCGAGAATTAAAGCAAATCCGGTAATGGCATCAAGTTGTCCTGTCATCATATGTTATGTTAACACTGGCCTCCGTGTAGTGTTTAATTGCAATACAAGTAAAAATTCAACGCCAAAAGTTATCGCTGCCAAAACTAAATGGATAGGCTGCAGGAGTGCCGGTACACCAAAATAGGCCATTCCTGTACCCGATAAAATTGTCCCCAAAACTAGCAGTAATACGTTAAGTGTAAAACGCTTATTATTACCGGACCGGAATAATTTGATGAATACAATGGTATGGACAACTAAAACGACCCACGAAAAAGACCTGTGTACAATAAAGGATAAACCCAGTGATTCTATCCAGTTTTCCCGGTTGATCTTCTGTGCTATAACCTGATCCAGTGCCTCGCGTACCTGGGTTCCTAACAGAATCTGAACCAAAACTACCCCAATACAAGCCAGTAGCCATGGGTTAAGGCCACTAACATGTTGGAATTGCCAATGGGAATTACCCACCTGATGTACCAAATAAACTAACAGAGCCACGATTACAAGTGCCAGAAACATATGCACTGTTATCGTCCAGGGGGTAAGATTGGTCGATACGACAATGGAGCCAATCCATCCCTGGAAGCCCACTAAAATAAAAGTAACAAGTGCAATAATTGTCCATGACCGATGAGTATTCCAGAACCGTAAGGAATAAATAAATACCGCAAAAATCAAAAGACCAATAACAACACCAATTAACCTGTTTACATATTCAATCCAGGTTTTAACAGGATTGAAATCTGCCTCTTCCCGGATGGATTCATCTGTAACGATCTTGTCCGCTGTCGCTGTAAATCCGAGAGTACGTAAATAGTTTGCAAACCTGATATTTTTTTGATGTCGTTGTTCAGAATAAATATCCTTGTAGTCTTCAGGAAGTTGAGAAA
>CAZCRJ010000526.1:2336-2620 GCA_964501015.1 uncultured Roseivirgaceae bacterium
GTTGTGGGCGGCACCCAGCTACCAAAACATTTTGGCCAATCCGGGCATCCCATTCCTGATCCTGTGCTGCGTACAATTCCACCAACTAAAATCAAAAAGTAAACAGCTACCAATGTAGCTAATGAAAGTCGGTAAAATGTGCGGTAGGATGTCATGTTCAGTTTGATTGAAGTTTACTCAACATGGTCAAGTTAAGTAAACTTCAATACTGAAATGAATTAGTGTTTGTCTCCTTCAACTATAATGGCTCCCTTATCATTTGAAGTCTCCAACTTAATGAGTTC
>CAZCRJ010000527.1:0-2611 GCA_964501015.1 uncultured Roseivirgaceae bacterium
GTTAAATGAAGAAGAGAAGCGTAACCGCCCCTTGCTAAATATTAATGCACTGGATACTGTAAAAAATCATCTCGATAATCTCCTCAAACAACGAGGTGAAATTTATCAACAGGCAAAGAGTTGTGTTACAGGAAGCGAAACAGATGTAGAAAAAATACTGAACGCTAATCCTAAACTTCTCAGAAAGTAATGCCTAACGTGAGCATTAAAGAGTTAACAGTATTAGCAAGGCGTACTTCCGGACGATAGCCATCCAGAAACTGATAAGGACTGTATGTAGAATTTCCTTTCGTGTTTAACCATGCCAGGTCGCCAAAAAAACGTTTGGTGCGAAACCCAACCCCAAGACTTGCAGTCTTTATACTACGGTCCTCATCCACATCATCAACAAAGGGATTGGATTGAAAATTATAGCCTGCCCGTAACCGCAATACTTCATACCTGAATTCACCTCCGAACCTATAATTGACAACGTTTTTATATACGTTCTTGATGGCGTTATTTTCCGGATCAAAGGAAATTCCAATTATATCCGATTTATATTTTGCGTTCGAATAATTGACAAATTCAACATCAGCCGAAATCAATCCGTAATTGGAAATAAAAATTGCACTACCAAGACTTAATTTCATCGGAGTTGTCATCGAATATTCTGAAATCAAGGGACTTTCAGATTGGTAGTCAAAGATATTTAGCAGGTTTGGCGGGTCGCTGTCCAGATAGTTATAATTATTCCATTTTGTTTTTAACCTTGCAGAATACGTGTCAGTTAGTTGATACCGGGTTGGTGTAACTACTGACATTCCTACCTGAAGAAAATCAAGAGGTCTGTAGATTAAACCTACTGTAAGATTAACACCTGATCCCTGAATATCGATTGTCTCTTCTAATTCCAGGTAATCTAATGGATTATAATCTGGGGCGAGTTCAAAGAAGAAATCTGATTCGGTATACGTGGATTTAAATTTATACCGAAGTGTAGTGATACCAAGGTTTGCACCAAAGAAGAGTTTATCGTTAAAATTTCCACCATAGGCTAATGACCATTGGTATTGTGCACCGCTTGTCTCATTTACTCCTGTACGCTTGAGGTTTAGTTCATCAGGATTATCATTCACAAAAAGTGCTGAAAAATACCGATTATTCGGACCTCCCAAGGCAGATAGGTCATCGATTAAATATGAGTCATACGCTAGGCCGGCCGGAAGATCGTAATTCAAATTATTAGCAGGGATCCCATCAATGTCTTCAATGAAATAATCCAGGATAGAGGATACATTATCATCCCCCGAATAGCGCATAGTGGAATTGAAGCTATTCGTTCGGGTCATGCTTATACCGAAGGAACCGCCATAAAATCCATTTTTATTTTGTGGGGCATTATGCACATAACTTAATCCCGGTATGGTAAATTGATTCTTCGTAGCACTTTCCGATGTTCCAAAGTGTTCAGATTTTATTGTATTGAAAGCGTACCCCGGACTGAAGGTAAATTCAGACCGGTTGTACATACCTAATCCTGCAGGGTTTGATAAGGCGGAACTAAAATCTCCGCCCAAGGAAATCTGTGCCCCACCCATAGCCTGAATGCGGGCGCTCCCACCAGGTTGAGTTCTACTAAAAAGCAGGGCATTGTCAACAAACCCTTGTGAATAGACTCCGGTTGAAACAGACAACAAAAGTCCTGAGAGTTGTAAAAAAACCCTGAATTTCATGTAGGAATTTATTAGCGATTAATTCCCTCCCCTTCTGCTTCCTCCTGAAGAACCTGAAGAACCTACGCTACCGCTGGAACTGCTTCGTGAGGGTGCAGAGAAATTACTGTTTCCACTGCTTCTTGAAGGAGAAGAAAAATTAGAACCACTGTTGTCGTTTGACCGGTACGTATTCCCGGATGTTCGACCACCAGAAAAACCGTCTGAATTTGACGAAGAATTAAAATCCGTATACGTTCTACGTGAAGGACGAACATAATACTCATCACTTGTACGTGTTCGGCTACTGGTATTAATTCCACCAGGTGAGGTGCGGTTGGTTCTGTTGGATATATCAGTTGGCACTGAATTGTTTGATGGCCGTTTGCTGTAATTGGTTCTTGAATTATCGGTGACAATCACAGTTGTACGGTAATAGCCAGGATAGTAAAAATTATTCCAGGGCGACATTCCCCAGGAATTGCCAAAGTAAGGATTGAACCAAGATCCACCGAATGAATTTCCCCAAAAGGTATTCATTGATAAGGACCATCCATGATTAAATCCATAACCGGTCCTGTATGGATTCATCATCCAGGGATCATTCCAACCATAGCCGGCCCCATACCGATTCATCATCCATGGATCATTCCAGCCATAACCCGCTCCGTAACGATTCATCATCCAAGGATCATTCCGACCATAATACGAGTAAGGACTGTATCCACCATAAAACGATGGTCCGAACCAACCTGAGTTATACCAAGAATTGTTCATGTTATTGAAATTGGAAGTATTGTTTCGGTTCATTGAATAAAGCGTCTGAGGAGAATAGCCTTCTACAAAATAATTCCCTTCATCAGCAGTAGCTTGCACTGAACTGGAGCGCGCAATGTATTCCGGATTAATGTTACGTG
>CAZCRJ010000528.1:0-2596 GCA_964501015.1 uncultured Roseivirgaceae bacterium
AATGCCCACTCCAAGATTGTTTTGTTCACTCTCCGGAATAAACGTCATCATGGTAGCCATGCTTTCTTCATTGACTAGTGTTTTATTATAATAGTAGGCATCCATGAATTTCTCCAGATCATAAATGGTGCTGAATACACCCCCATAGCCATTGCCACTTCCGGTAATGATATTGGATACATTTACAATGGTGTTGTTATTGTACAGATCGTAATATCCCTGGGCAACGGTGTTGGGCAGTTCATCACGTGATTGATAATAGGTATCGGTCATGCCCAGCGGATCCCAGATCATCTCACGCAACGCACGCGAATGATGATACCCTAATACTTTATCAAGACACATCGCTACGAAAATGGTATTAGTATTACTATACTCCACTCCTTCGTTAGCGGGGAAGTATGAATCTTTTCCATACACAAACTTTAATAACTCTTCAGCATCCCAGTTTTTATTCGGGTTGTTTAATACGGCCAGATAAAAATCTGAATCGGTAATGATATCATAGAATCCAGTAGTGTGTTGCAGACAGTTTCGGATGGTCACTTTATTAGCATTGGCAACCTTTGAAATAATCTTAGCATCAATATATTTCGAGATAGGGTCATCAATATTCAGTTTGCCCTGCTCCTGCAACATGAAGGTTAGCGTGCCTACCATAAACTTGGTAATGCTCGCTGCCTTGGATGGATGACAAGGAAGAAATGGTATGTTCCGGGCAATATCGGATTTTCCTGCGTACCCGATCCAGGTTCCATCCTCATCCCGTACCAGCGCGGAAATTCCGGGAAGCCCCTTTTTCACATACTTATCCAATATGCTTTGAAAAGCCAGATCTTTTGGATGGTTCGGAAAGTCAGTAAACGTACACGATTCCGTTGGACTTATATCCGCTTCCCTACAGGATACTACACTCAACAGAATGAAGAGAGAAATTCTAAGTAATGTTTTCATTTGTCTCCTATCAACGGTTGATGGATTTCTGAACGCCTATCTGAAGGGTATTGTATGGCAGCAACGGCACATATGATTTGACAAAAGGTCCTTGCATGATCACTCCGTAGTTCAATGATACCCTGACATCATCACTAAGGTTGTACAATCCTGAAAAGGAAACTTTTGCCATAAACTGTGCGCGGCCAAGGTTTCGAATTTTATCATATTCACCCTGGTCATTTAATTCAAACCGGTCAGTACCGGGTATGCTATGCAGGTAGCCTAAACCTAAATGTGCACCCAGCGCGAAATTCTTCCCTGTATGAAGGCGGTAAAGGATTTCTGTAAATAATGGAATGCTGTGCTGCACAAACCGGTGATAGCTATATCCCAGGTTAAATGTCTGTTCCCAGGCATGCTTACCCTTCTCCTTCCACACGAACCCACCCCCCACTGTAATAAATGGATGAACGTTGGAATAAAACAACTGGGGCGCGCCAACAAATGGTAAGGCGGTAATCGCATTTCCCGCTTCCAATGTTAGGAAGGTAATTTTTCGCTGGGCGAATAGTGTTGAACTGCAAATCAGCAGCATGACAATCGCATAGTACTTTAGAGGGTTCATAAAAAAGTTAATAGGTAAACTAAAATAGCAATAATAGGTAAACTTAAAAATCAGTATAGTTAAATTTCGGTTTTATACAACTGCACTTGATACCTTTACCTGTTGTGTTCTAAACCTGTCGTCTTATCATCTGTCTAAGAAATACCTCAGACAATTTACATCATGAAGTATTTATTCGTTGTTATCTTGATTGGTTTTCTTTCCTGTGATCAGAATGCTAATGATCCAACTCCTTCACCTTCAACCCTTTATTTTCCGCCCATTGGATCCGGTATGTGGGAAACACAATCACCCTCCAGCCTGGGCTGGAATGCGGCAAAAATTGCTGAACTGGATGCGTTCATGGTAAGCAGTAGTACACGCGCCATCCTTGTTCTTAAAGATGGGAAAATGATAATTGAAAAATACCAGGGGAAACAACTCATAAATACAAACCAGGATTTTACTGTCAGCAGTAATTGGTATTGGGCATCGGCCGGCAAAACATTAACTGCATCACTTGCGGGTATAGCCGAATCACAAAACAAATTAAATCTTGATTTAAAAACATCAACGTATTTGGGAAATGGCTGGACAAATCTTTCCCTGGAACAGGAAAATAAAATCACAGTAAGGCATCAGCTCACTATGACATCCGGACTGGATGATGGCGTTGCGGAAAAAGACTGCACCGATCCCTCCTGTCTTATATATAAAGCTGAACCCGCTACACGATGGGCATATCACAATGCACCATACACCTTACTGGATGGTGTACTTACCAACGCCACCGGTAAAACGCTCAACACGTATGTGAACGATGAGCTAAAAACAAAAACTGGAATGGACGGGCAGTTCATTAAGACCGGTGAAAACAATGTGTTTTACAGCACACCCCGATCCATGGCCCGGTTTGGTCTGTTGATGCTAAACAAAGGTAAGTGGGATCAGATTCAAATCGTGCCTGAGAATTACGTTAATCTAATGACCACAACTTCTCAAAACATGAACTTATCCTATGGGTACTTAACCTGGCTCAATGGAAAAACTTCGCAT
>CAZCRJ010000529.1:0-177 GCA_964501015.1 uncultured Roseivirgaceae bacterium
ATGTAATCTTCAAGCTTGAATACTTTTCGGGTTACAATCAACAGGGTCAATACCATAGCAAACCCTGAGAAAATTGCACCGGCAACGAAATACGGAGTGAATATGGTGGTGTGCGATGCCGGAATCACCGATGTAGCAATGTCAAAGTATACAATGGTGTGCACCGAATGAACAAGT
>CAZCRJ010000529.1:187-2594 GCA_964501015.1 uncultured Roseivirgaceae bacterium
GAATAACCGACGTGGCAAAGTCGAAACTCACGATGGTATGAACCGACAATACCAGCGGTGTTGATAACCCAGCAAGGATTAATGCAACAGACTCATACCGCATCCAGGTCTTGGCTCCACCCTGCCATCCAAAACTTAAGCCGTTGTAAACAGCAGCACGGATTTTATTTCCCTGTACTACAGCTCTGTCACGAATCACTGCGAAATCAGGGATTAATCCCATGTACCAAAATACCAGTGAGACCGTGAAGTATGTTGAGATCGCAAATACATCCCATAAAAGTGGTGAGTTAAAGTTCACCCATAAGGAACCGAAGGTGTTAGGTAACGGAAGTGCCCAGTAAAAGCCTAACCACAGGCGACCCATGTGAAAGGCTGGAAAACTGGCCGCACAGATAACCGCGAAAATTGTCATGGCTTCTGCTGCACGGTTAATAGACATTCTCCAACGTTGACGGAACAGGAGTAGAATGGCGGAAATCAGGGTACCCGCGTGACCAATACCAACCCACCACACGAAGTTGGTGATGTCCCAGGCCCAGCCAACGGTTTTATTCAAACCCCATACGCCTATACCATGCCAAAGCAACATAGCACAGGCATAAGCTCCCCAAAGGAGCAATGCCAGCGAAATACCCATTGCCATCCACCATAGATTGGTTGGCTTACCTTCCACCTGTCGGCTGATGTCGTGCGATACATCCTTGATGGTTTTTCCACCGGTTACAAGGGGCTCGCGAATAACTGAAGTAACTTGCATAGTATTTTACGTCTCTCGTTTATTCGTTATCGATT
The DNA here is from genome assembly GCA_964501015.1 of uncultured Roseivirgaceae bacterium. Lineage (GTDB taxonomy): Bacteria > Bacteroidota > Bacteroidia > Cytophagales > Cyclobacteriaceae > UBA2336. The sequence goes on from CAZCRJ010000529.1 coordinate 983, forward strand.
ATGCTTCTGATGCGTCTTTATTTCTAACCTTCGTGAGGTACCAGATATTCGGTTTTACACCTACTTCTTCCAGAACCTGGTAGGCACGAGGGTTACCCGTTATTTTATCAATTCCATAGGGTCGTTCCGGATAACGTGGAGCAATTTTCAGTAATTGACTAATACGGCTTTCTGGATTATTAACATCCCCGAATACAATAGCTCCTGTTGCACATGCCGCCTGGCAAGCCGTTACCACCTCACCATCATTCAGTGTTCTGCGTTCCTTCTTGGCCTGAAGTTTTCCGTTTTGAATTCGCTGTACACAGAAGGAACATTTCTCCATCACACCACGTGAGCGAACGGTTACATCCGGATTCAGGACCATCTTGCCTAGATCAGTATTCATGGCCGGATTGGGCGTTTCAAACTGGCGGTTATCATGATACTTAAACCAGTTGAACCGTCTTACTTTATATGGACAGTTGTTGGCACAATAACGCGTACCAATACAACGGTTATACGTCATTTGATTCAATCCTTCTGTACTATGTGTTGTAGCGGCAACAGGACATACCGTTTCACATGGCGCATTATTGCAATGCTGACAGAGCATTGGCTGGAATACCACCTCTGGATTAGCGGCAGCTTCTTCAAGCCCACGCACATCATCCACATCAGCATCACTGCTATAGTACCGATCGATGCGTAACCAGTGCATTTCCCTGCGGTTAATTACTTCTTCGCGGCCTACCATGGAAACGTTGTTCTCCACGTTACAAGCTACCACGCACGAACCACAACCAATACAAGTATTCAGGTCGATCGCCATCCCCCAGTGATGGTTCTTATACTCATGACCTTTCCATAATGAAAGTTCATCTGGGGAAACTTTATGAGCTGGATCCTTCCAGGTTGCTACTTTAGGTTGGAATTTGCGCTGCCAGTCAGCACGTTCAAAGTTTGATAAGGTTGTTTCCTGCACTACCGTTTGACGGGCCATGTAGGTTTGATGTGTTTGAGTAGTGGCAATTTGGTAACGCTCTCCAGTTGCTTCCAGTGTTGCACCGGTTGCACTATAGCACAGGGAACCATTTACAACCCTTACAAGAGGATAAACATTCACACCAATTCCGTCAGCAACTTTACCAGCCTTGGTACGACCGTATCCCAACGGAATACCTAATGTTCCGGGTGTTTGTCCGGGTTGGACAAGAACGGGTAATTTTACAGGCTCGTTACCATCAAGAGTAATGGTATAATATTCTGTTTTGGCTTCTTTGAAGTTGATGTTCTTGGCATCGGATGGAGCGATAGTTACATAATGATCCCATACTGCTTTGGTGATAGGGTCAGGTAATTCCTGCAATAGGGGGTTGTTAGCTTGCGATCCATTACCAACTGTTCCGTTCTCATAAACAAATACTTCGAAGCCATCCGCTGCCTTGTAGGCCAAGGCGATAGCTGAAGCTGCTGCAGCAACATCGCCCGAAAAAGAAACTGAAACTTCTTCTACCGGTAGTTCCAGCACTCCATCATATAAACATTTATCCCACCAGCTTTGGAAATCACCTGATTAGTAAAACCATTGTATCCAAATGCTCTTCAATACTAAAAAAAAATCTCAACAGGT
>CAZCRJ010000530.1:0-2579 GCA_964501015.1 uncultured Roseivirgaceae bacterium
TGCTCTACCTGAATACGAGTGTTCATTTCCATGAAATAGAACTTACCGTGCTTATCTACCAAAAATTCAATTGTCCCAGCCCCTTCATAATTAATGGCCTTTGCGCCTTTAATGGCAGCTTCTCCCATTTCTTCACGCAATTCCTGTGATACAATGGGGGAAGGGGTTTCTTCTACCAGTTTCTGATGCCTGCGCTGAACAGAACAATCGCGCTCGGAGAGGTGACATACTTTTCCGTACTGGTCACCTACGATCTGGATTTCAATATGACGAGGCTCTTCTACGAACTTTTCGAGGTACAATCCATCATTACCAAAAGAAGCACTGGCTTCTCTTCTCGCATCATCCCATGCTTTTTGGAATTCTGATTCATCATTGATGATACGCATTCCCTTTCCGCCACCACCCGCAGTTGCTTTAACAATTACAGGATACCCTATTTCTTTGGCCAACGTTATTCCTTCTTCAATCGAACTTAGCAAACCATCCGACCCAGGAATTGTAGGTACTCCCGCTTTTTTCATGGTGTCTTTTGCAGTGGCTTTATCGCCCATGGCCTCAATCATGGCAGGTGTGGGGCCGATAAATTTAATCCCATACTCATGACAAATGGAGGAGAATTCGGCACGCTCTGAAAGGAAACCATAACCAGGATGGATGGCATCTGCTCCCGTTATTTCTGCTGCAGAGATTATGCGGGGAATGTTCAGGTATGAATCTTTACTGGGTGCAGCACCAATGCATACTGCTTCGTCAGCAAATCGTACATGAAGACTTTCCCGGTCGGCCGTGGAATAAACAGCAACTGTTTTAATTCCCATTTCCCGACATGTGCGGATTACGCGTAAGGCTATTTCACCGCGATTGGCTATCAGTATTTTTTTAAACATAAATCAATTTATGTGTTAAGAATAATGTGATTGCAGGATTATTTTTAGCAAAACAAATGTTCTGATTATACTAAACAATTGTCGCTGAAAAGAATTAATCAGGTTCTACAACGAACAACACTTGGTCATACTCAACGGGTGAAGCGTTTTCAACCGGTATCCTAACCACCGTTCCACTTACTTCAGATTCGATTTCGTTGAATAGTTTCATGGCTTCTATAATACAAACGATTTGCCCTTTTGTAACCTTGTCACCAACTGAAACAAATGGAGGAGTATCAGGCGTGGCCGTTCTGTAGAATGTACCAATCATGGGTGATTTAATATCTGTGGTATTTTTTCCGGAGACTACTTCCGGAGCAGGTGCCGGTTTAGGGGCCGGTGCTGCAACATGGGCTGGAGCAGCCGCTACAGGTAATGCCGGGGCTGGAGAAGCAGTCATCACAGGAGCCGATGATTTTAAGACTTTCTGATCGGGTTCACGTTTTACATGAAGTTTCAATTCTTTTGTTTCGATGTTTACTTCATTTAATCCCGTGGTAGAAATAAATTCGATAAGATCTCTGATTTCTGATGTTTTCATGGATGTTACATTAATTGCTTTTTCGGATTTCTGAAGAGGGTTCTTTGGTCCGTTTGATGGTTTAGTAAGTGTACGTTTAGCCATGATCCGCTTTTATTTTACGCGCTCAATATAATCACCAGTATGGGTATCTACTTTAACTTTATCACCCGTATTTACAAATAAAGGTACACGTATTTCTGTTCCATTTTCAAGCGTTGCAGCTTTTAAGGTACGGGTTGCTGTATCCCCCTGTATACCAGGCTCTGTGTATTGGATTTCCATAACCACGTTGGCAGGAGGTTCGGCTGTAAGGGGCGAGGTTCCGTTTTCAAAGGCAATAAGAATGGTTACGCCTTCTTTGATATATTTTACTGATTCGCCCAACATGGTTTTATCAATGTACACCTGATCGAAGGTTTCATTATCCATGCACACCAGACTTTCTCCGTCCATATACAGGTATTGATATTCTTTGGTTTCTACCCGTAATAATTCAACTTCATCGCTTGGCCTGAATCTGTTTTCTGCAATTTTGCCATTGCGTAGGTTTCTCATTTTTACCTGGTAAAAAGCGCGAAGGTTACCAGGGGTGCGGTGCTGAAGTTCTTCTACCTGAAGAATTTCACCGTTGTACCGGATGTAATTTCCTCTGCTCAGATCGGAGATTGTGGCCATAGAAAGTAAAGTTTGTCAAATAAAAGTATGTTCAGAATTTAATTTCAGTGTGTGTTATACGCCCATTTAATATACACCGAGCCCCAGGTGAACCCGCCTCCAAAAGCAGCTAAAATAAGGTTATCTCCTTTTTTTAAACGCTTTTCGTAATCCCAAAGTAAAAGTGGAATGGTGCCGGCAGTAGTATTACCATATTTTTCAATATTCATCATTACTTTCTCTTCAGTAATACCCATACGGCTAGCTGTGGCATCAATGATTCGCTTATTGGCCTGGTGGGGCACCAACCACGAAACATCGTTACCGGTTAAGTTATTTCGCTCCATAATCTTTGCTGATATGTCGGCCATATTGGTAACGGCAAACTTATACACTGCTGAGCCTTCCTGAAACACATAATGCTGGTTTGCATCTACCGATTCATGGGTGGCCGGTATTCTGCTCCCACC
>CAZCRJ010000531.1:0-2579 GCA_964501015.1 uncultured Roseivirgaceae bacterium
CACTGAAAAGTTATACGATCCAGCATCCAAATTTGCCGGTACACTCAACGTTAAAACAGTAGAAGGGAATGCATTTGATCCAGTTGAGGTAAATGAAGGATCAGAAAAGCTTCCTGTAACGCCACTCGGCAAACCAGATACGCTGTATGTTGCACTAACCGATCCATTACTGCCTCTTACGGAAGACACATCAAAAGAAGGCGAACTCGAAGTACCATAGGTAGAAGATCCTGATTGGGTACTGATAGCAACCGATTGAATTGATCCACCTGTACTTCCATCACTTGTTAATACATATGCTCCAACAAAATTTGCAGCAGCTGGTTGTATTGTTACGGTAACAGGGCCGGGAGGTGTTAGTGTATATTCATTTGTTCCGCTCGTTACAGTAGCAGGAAAAGTATACGTAAAGGAAAATCCATTAGGTGGCGTTGGTGAAATATTTGAACTATTCGATCCACTCGTGAAGGAAATCGATCCTCCAAATATATGGGAATAAAACACAGTTATGGGTATGCCATCTGGCAATCCTGAAGTGCTAAACCTAACTTGGCCATCAGTAAATTCAGTTACAGCAATTAGTCCAGAAGTTATACCAGTCGCTGTTAGAACAAAGTGAACTCCCCAATGATTTTCTTTAATCAAGAATTGATCATAATAGATATCTCCATTTACATCTGCTATAGCAAAATTATCATGTGAATTAACACAAGTTGCAGGTTTTGGAGTTTCTTCAAAATGAAATTCAACTCTTTCGCCTGGCTGCCAACCAGAACCTGTTATAATCACATATTCTCCTGGCACATAATCATCCTTATCCGTTGTCACCGTCTGTGCCCTGGATGCAAACACCGAGAAGGTAGCCAGCGCCACTACCATCAGGGTACGGATGTATTGTCGCGTGACAATACGCTTCATAAAGGTAAAATCGATCATATTAGTTGGGTTTATTTTATTAGTAATAAAATACGTGTGTTACCAGGCCACAACGCCCGATAGAATGGTGGCCGCAAAAAAGACAGCAAGGATTACAAGTTGGAGAACGAGACGAAGCGTTCTTCTCCGGTGGAGTGCAACAGTTTTCATAGCGTAAGTTGTTTTAAGTTTTCCCTTACACTATTGCGTTGATTAAAAGCCAACAATAGCAAGGGTCGTGTAGCAAAACTACATCGATTGGAAACGAAATAACAAGAGATAATCCTGCGCTTCATCAAAACTTCATATTGACCTTTTAATTCAGCTCAAATTCGCGGTTTTTAGGTGGGGCATTAAAATTAAACCCGGTGTACCTTTTTTGGCGTTAAAGTCGGAAAACTGAGCCTGACAGGGCAATTCCATAACCTGACTCCTGCACTTTTTTTGCCTGATCGCTGCCGGGTATAAGCAACGGATTGGTATGATTTAAATGAATGAAATAGATTTTTGATTTTTCTTCAGCCGGTAGATTTTTAAACAACGCCATACTCTCCATCACAAAGGGATGCGGTATTTCCTTTATGTCGCGGTTGTTGATTTCTTCACCATCAAAAAAGGTAGCATCAAGGAAGGCATAATCAACTTTTGATATCTCGTCAACTATACTCCGTTCCCATTTATCCCACTTGTCAATGTCGGGAATAAACAATGCTTTTTTCTCTGGACCTTCAATTACATATCCCACAGTCTCCGAATATTCATCGCGGTGCGGAACACGAAAAGGTGTTATGGTGATGGAGGAAGAAAGCACTACGGGTTTGTCGGCCTGGATTGGATTTAGTGTGATGTTTTCCAGTTCCACCAGTTGGCTCCACGGACCATTATTTTCCAGGAAAGATTTCATACGGGGCATAGCATACACCGGAACACCTTTCGCACCCAGGGCTTCGCGCCCGAGATACATCAATCCGGCATAGTGCCCGATGTGGGCATGGGTGAGGAAAATGCCATTGGGCACATCTTCATTTTTAAACGAAGCAATATTCCTCAGCATGTGTAATTGCCGTGCGATGTCTGGAGTAGCTTCTACTAAAAATGTCTGCTCATTTGGTGGATCAATAATGCCCAACGAAACTACCATGCGGCTGGGATCCGGAGTTGTAAACAATCCGGTACAGCATTCCTTTTCGCACCCGATGTGGGGCGATCCTGCATCCTGAACGGTTCCAAGGATAACCAGAGAAGGAGACGTTAACAGAAGTATTTCTGAAGCTTTTTCTGCCTGCTGATCGTGTACCGGTGATCGCACACATCCCAACAGGAACATCACCACCATCAGGAATCCATATCCTTTCATAGGGTGCAAGATACGCTTTCACGCGTAAGCTGAATACCTAACAAAACACATCTTTTACCATGACCCCCATCATTGCACTTTTAGTCTATCACGATGTACATTTTGGTGCAGCGCGGGAGATTAGTTTTCATAGGGAATACTCGATACCCCGGGGCAAGGCATATGATACGGATACGGGATCATAGCGTGTTGAGAAGTGTGGGGATATACCCTTCAGGAAAATCAGTAACTGTAAATCGAACAGGATGTTTCCCTGTATTAACCCTTCGTTTAGCGCAACCTTTTGCGCGCAACAATTTTAACAGTA
>CAZCRJ010000532.1:0-2574 GCA_964501015.1 uncultured Roseivirgaceae bacterium
GCATGAACAAAGCCAACGGTAGCAACATCTTTAACCAGAACAGGCACCCCTTCCCGATTCTCCACAACAATATTTCCAACATCCTCAAGCGAGGTGACTAAGCCTTCACCCCGGATAAAATAACTTTCATGTATCTTTTCAATGTAACCGCCACCCGCAACGTTATTATTAGTTTGTAACGCCTGATATACTTTTTGCACCGACAAATTCATGGCGCGCAGTTTATCCGGATTCACCGCTACTTCATATTCCTTTAAAAATCCTCCCCACGTATTTATTTCAACCACACCCTTTATGCCGGAAAGCTGACGCTTTACTACCCAATCTTGCAACGTTCGCAAATCCGTAAGGGAATAGCGATGTGCGTAATCAGGTTCAACATCCAGTACGTATTGGTAAATTTCCCCTAGCCCCGTTGAAATCGGCCCCATAGTAGGTACACCAAATCCAGCGGGAATTTTTTCTGACGCTGACTTTATTTTTTCAGCAATGAGTTGGCGAGGTAAGTAGGTGCCCATCTGGTCCTCAAACACAATAGTTACAACAGACAACCCAAACTTTGATATTGACCGGATTTCCTCCACACCAGGAAGGTTGGCCATTTCAAGTTCTACCGGATAGGTAATGAACTGCTCTATTTCCTCGGTGGCAAGATTCCGGGCTACCGTTATGACCTGTACCTGATTGTTGGTGATATCCGGAACCGCACCAATAGGAATGTTGTACAAGGAAAAAATCCCAAAACCAATGAGAATGGCTGTGAATAATAAAACAATAAGTTTATGACGGACGCTTAACGCTATAATGTGTTCCACGAATACGTATATCTTGTGAATGCCCTTGTATGTCTCTCCTAATTCCTCAGAACTGAACGCTTAAAACTAACCATTAATCCTGAAGACTTTTAGAAGATTTATGTTACCACATTGGCCCGGGATAAGCGCAAGCCAGCAGCGATCAACAACATGCCCGTAATACCATAAATCAGTTGCAGCGCATTAACTGTTTGCAGCATCACCATCTGTACAAAAATCCAACCCAGCAGCATACACCCCTGTACGATTATCCATCGGCTATACCCAGATGCCTGACGAATGGTATACAATGCAACAACCAGACTAAGCAGCCCATTGGCAGTAAACAGAATAATACCAGGAATGAGAAAGGTGGTAAATGGAGAAAACTGCAGTATCTCCGAACTCATGCCCAACCCGGATCCATCTGGTTTAATGATGAGCATCAAACCACCGTAAACGGAGGTAAGTCCATTGTACAGGAGTAACCCTATAGTAAGCTGACGTATCGGATTTTTCACTTGAGTATCTGAATAAATTTATCCATTGCATCATAATCCAGTTCAGACCGGGAATTACTTTCCTTTGACACCATTTTTACAATAAACTTCTCAATGAAATTCATTTTTTCAAACAGCAATTCACCACCAAATAAGCCGTGCGCTTTTGCATGGTTACGCAATTCCTTTGGATAGGCATTCTCAAATTCCTCCTGCCCCAAATCACGGTTCATAAAGCACAGGAACAACCCCAATTGCTTTGTAAGCAATTCATCCTTATTCTCTTCACAAAACCGTTTCACACCAGCCTGAATTTGGCCCATGTGAATGGAACCACCAATAATAATAGTTTGAAAATCAGTCAGGTCAGGGGAGTGATTTTTCTCCAGGTTAAATACCGTAGTCTGGAGTGAACCAAAACCCTCCGCCAAGCGCTCCACCACTTTTCGTGTAGTACCATGGTGAGTCATGTAAACAATCAGAGTTTTCATAGTAATGCTAATTAATACAGGAAAGCTACTGCTACGCTATACTACAGAACATGACGAGGATCAACCCGGATCGTGATAAGAATCATTTACCCCATTACCGATGGACATGGCGTAATGGGAACTAAAGGCAGGCAATAGTAGGATACGGTTGTGTTGAACGTTCAGGGATACATTCTATCAATTTCTTTCTGATAATGTTCCATAAGCAAATGCCGTACAGGCTTTAATGTGTTCGTCAATTCACCAGCCTCGATGGTCCAGTCCTGGTGACACATAACAAAATCTTTCACCCGTTGATAGTTGGGCAACTCTTCGTTCAGCTTGTTAATCTCATGCTGCAGTTTTGCTCTTACTTTGATGTTATAGACCATAAACTGAAGGGAGGTCCAATGAATATTTTCTTCCTTACACCAGGCTTCCAACATTTCTGTATTCGGAACGATGAGGGCGGTAACAAAAGGTTTTTGAAACCCAAGTATGAGGCAGCGTTCGATAAATGGAGATTTCATGAAGTGATTTTGCAACGGCTGCGGGGCAATGTATTTTCCGGCAGATGTCTTAAAGATGTCCTTCTTTCTGTCCGTGATTTTCAAAAATCGTTGGTGCACCAACTTCCCTACGTCTCCTGTGCGAAACCAGCCATCATCTGTAAATACAGAACGGTTTAGTTCCGGATGTTTATAATAGCCCTTCATCACATTGTCCCCTTTTACCAAAATCTCGCCTTCACCCGCTTCATCAGGTTGATCTATTTTAACGGTTACGCCAGGAATAGGAATGCCAACCGTT
>CAZCRJ010000533.1:0-2567 GCA_964501015.1 uncultured Roseivirgaceae bacterium
GTGGATTAAAACTTTCCGTCCTGAAAGTGGTTTTTCTCCGGAAACAAGGATGTGCAACGTTAAAAACAATTCCTTACACCAGGCGGTATGGAAGGTAAGGTTGTCCGTACCTTTGTAAAGTCTATAATTTTTTTGGCTATGAAACACGCAGTAAAACAACACATCAATCCCATTAACCGGGATTTGCTTATTCTGATTTTTACAGGAATGTTTTTAGCGGTAACAATTGTTACGGCTGCAATACTGTTAATAAGTCAGTTGTAGGTTTTTGCCATATTCGGCTGGGCAGAAATCCACTCTTCACCATCTTCAAAAATTTCTTTTTTCCAGATGGGCGCTTTTTCTTTGAGCGTATCGATTATGAATTGACAAGCCTCAAAGGAATCTTTGCGGTGAGGGGAGGAGACAGCAATGGCTACGGCCACTTCACCTGGACGCAACGTACCAATGCGGTGACTAACAGCCCATCCCTGTAACGGCCATCGTTTTGAAGCCTCATCAATGATTTTTCGAATTTCAGCAACGGCCATGGATTCATAGGCTTCGTATTCCAGCCATACTACATTTTTGTTGTGGGCGGTGTTGCGAACGGTTCCGATAAAGACATTCACGGCTCCAGCACTCAGGCTGGAGGCGGTGTCAATCACTTTCTGAATGTCAATGGGTTTTTCAGTGATTTTTATCATGCGTAGTTTAAAGGGTTGATTCGGTAGGGTGAATGAAAGTAAAACTTTGCTTTACAAAATCCAAACAAAGTATGCTGAAGTCTCATTACCCGCCTGCTACCGGTGGAATTAGCGCAATTTCATCATTTTCCTGAATCACCTGATCGTCAGCAGCATATTCCAGGTTAATGGCGATGAACAGGGAGGTCAGCGCCTGGAGTCTCGGAAACTGTTGGCCCAGATGTATTTTTACGTCTTTAATCGTAGCTGATGGAAGCATATCAAGGGTTAATTCACGCTGTCCTATAATTTCTCGGGCAATGCCAAAAGCTTTAATGGTGCATTTCATAATAGCGGAATACCGGATTATTTAGTTATGAACTCGAAATTTATACATTCTATGCATCTTCCCGTATGGAATTAATATCTTTCGCACATGAGTGCAGCAAAGCTTCTGGATAATCATGGCCGTCCGCTTTCGTATGTGCGGCTGGCCGTGACTGACCGGTGTAACCTGAGGTGCTTTTACTGCATGCCGGAAGAAGGCATTCGGTATCTGCCAAAAATTGATCTGCTCTCGTATGAAGAAATTGAGCGGTTGATTACGGTGCTGGCCGAAATGGGGATTACCAAAGTCCGTCTTACCGGTGGAGAGCCATTCGTGCGAAACGATTTAATGAAGCTGATCAGAAGGATCGTCACCATCAGGGGCATTACCAATGTTCACCTTACAACTAATGGCGTACTTACTGCACCGCATGTACCAGAGCTGAAGCAACTGGGTATAGCCTCTGTAAATCTTAGCCTGGATACATTGGATGAAGAGCGCTTTAATTCCATTGCCCGGAGAAATGAATTTTCAAACGTGATGAAAACGTTTGATCTATTGTTACAGCATAACATTCCGGTTAAGATCAATGCCGTTGTAATGGACGGCAAAAATATTGACGATATCCTTCCCCTGGCCGAACTTACTCGGGAGAAAAATGTATCTGTCAGGTTTATTGAAGAAATGCCATTTAATGGTGAAGGATCACACTATCCACAACTAACCTGGACCTACAAAAAAATTCTCAGTCATCTTACAGCACACTATGCTTCCTTAGAAAAAATTCCTGATCCTGAAAGTTCAACAGCCTACCATTACCGTGTGCCGGGACATAGCGGTGACATCGGTATCATCGCAGCCTTCAGCCGAACGTTTTGCGGAACATGTAACCGTATTCGTATGACTGCACAGGGTGTGCTAAAAACCTGCCTCTACGATGACGGAGTTATGAACATCCGCGATTATATGCGGGCCGGCTCAACCGATGATGAGTTGAAATCCTTGCTGATGCACTCCTTTCAGCATCGGCCAAAAGATGGCTTTGAAGCAGAACAATCCCGGAAAATACAATCACCTGTTTCCGAGTCAATGTCTACCATTGGTGGGTAAAGATAAACAAAGTACAATTTTGAGATCGATATCTTTTGCTAAGCATTGCGTGATGGTCAATCGCAGTATGGCAGGGGAGTGGCTGAAGTCGCGCTGTTAAATATTGCTTTTAGGGTTCTTAATTCCGTTATACTTCCTAATATTGCTTACATAACTTTTGCTATGAAGAAGATAGATTTTACCGGCCAGGTGCTCCCTCATATTATTGCTGTTGCCGTTTTTTTAGTGGTAACCGTTTTTTTCTTTAGTCCTGTTTTTTTCGAAAACAAGGTTATCAATCAGCACGATATTACGCAATCCGTAGGGGCAGCAAAAGCACTGCGCGATTATCGCGATGCTACCGGTGAAGAAGGATTATGGACTCCGAGTATGTTCAGCGGCATGCCGGCTTATCTGGTAGATTTGCAATGGAGCAATAAGCCGGTTCTTTTTCTGAAGAAACTATTATCGGTGGGATTACCTCA
>CAZCRJ010000534.1:0-2564 GCA_964501015.1 uncultured Roseivirgaceae bacterium
TTTCATGGTAAGTTTTACCTATGCGTTGAATAAACAACTAAATCCAATGGCTGGTATGCGCGGTGGAAGAGGTGGAGGTCCACGCATGATGATGATCCGGGAATAAGCGTTGTTACCTTTTGCTGGAGAATTCAAAGGAGAATGGGATGCTTCGATACGAATCTGTTGCGAAAAGCTGTACCTTCGTTTATGCGTATTTATTTTTTCCTATTGCTTTGGATTATGGCACAATCCGCAGAAGCCCAACAAAATGTTCCAAAATTTGATTTACAGGGCCATCGTGGTGCACGGGGACTGAAACCTGAAAATACCATTCCGGCTTTTATTAAAGCGATGGAATATGGAGTTACAACTCTTGAACTGGATTTAGCTGTTACAAAGGACAAACAAATTGTTGTTTCGCATGAGCCCTGGATGTCCGCTGACATTTGCCTTCAGCCAGATGGGAGCGAAATAAAGAAATCTGAAGAAACCCGCTACAATATTTATCAACTTACCTATGACCAGGTTAAAGCATTTGACTGTGGCATTAAAGGCAACGCGCGATTCCCTGAACAGAAAAAAATGTCGGTGTATAAACCCCTGTTGCAGGATGTAATCAATGCAGTAGAAGATTATATCAAAAGTTATACTTCGTATGAGGTTGATTACAATCTCGAAATTAAAAGCAGAGCGGATGGCGATAACCTTTTTCATCCCATCCCTGAAGAGTTTTCTGACTTGGTCTATAGTCTGGTCGATCAATATTTACCATGGGAGCGTGTTGTGGTGCAATCTTTTGATTTACGTATACTTCAGTATTGGAATAAAAAATACCCACATGTGCGTTTGGCATTCTTAGTGGAAAACACAAAAACGCCTCAAAAGAATATCGAGGAGCTGGGCTTTACTCCCTGGATTTACAGCCCTTATTTCAAGCTGCTAAAGAAAGAACAAGTTACCTACCTCCGTTCGCTATCTGCATCCAGACTCCAACCAGACGGTCAGGCTTCAGGTAAACCAATTACCAGTAAAGTCAGGGTAATACCCTGGACTGTAAATGAACCGGAGGATATGAAGCTGATGAAAAGCTGGGGAGTTGATGGCCTGATAACGGATTATCCAAACAGAGCTGCTGAGATTGGACTTGGTGTAAAGTCCGGCAACAAACCCAACGGTCTGAACAAAAATTAATTTATCATTGCAGACTTTTTAACTAAGCGATAAACCACTTTAAATAAAGTGAGTGAAAAATCAGTCTATGAAAAAATATGATGTTTACGGTATTGGCAATGCTATTGTTGATATTGTTACGGAAGTCGATCACGATTTCTTTGAAAAGAATACCATTGAAAAAGGAGTAATGACCTTGGTAGATGAAAAACGTCAATTGGAACTAATCAAAGCGATTGATATGCATAAAAGCCGTATGTCAGGTGGAGGATCGGCAGGGAATACCGTTGTTGCATTGAATCAATTTGGCGGCAAGTCATTCTATTCTTGCCTTGTTGCAAAGGATGAATTAGGCAAGTTCTTCTTGGAAGACCTAAAACGAAATGGTGTTGATACAAATTTAACGCACGATGAATGTCCGGAAGGCCACACCGGTAAGTGCCTGGTCATGACCAGTCCGGATGCACAACGCACCATGAATACCTTTTTGGGGGTGAGTTCCTTTCTTTCCCCGGATCAATTGGACGAAGAAGCAATCCAAAATTCCAAATACATATACCTCGAGGGGTATTTAGTAGCCAGCCCGAAAGGATTGGCAGCATTAAAAGAGGCGAAAAGAATAGCCGAGCGCAATAAAGTACTTACAGCCCTTACATTTTCTGATTCCAGTATGGTTAAGTATTTCGCTCAGCAAATGGAGGAAATTGTTGGGGCAAGTGTTGATCTCTTATTCTGTAATGAAGAGGAGGCAATGATTTTTACAGGAACAGATGATCTTTTGGAAGCTCGAGAAAAACTGAAATTATCGGCCAAGCGATTTGCAATAACCTTAGGAGCCAACGGAGCACTAATTTTTGATGGTGACACCTTTATTCAGATTGAACCCTATAAGGTAAGGGCAATAGATACCAATGGCGCTGGGGATATGTTTGCAGGGGCATTTTTGTACGGAATTTCACATAATCACAGTTTTGCGGAAGCCGGAAAACTGGCCTCACTGGCTTCATCCAGGGTTGTTTCTCAGTTTGGGCCGCGCCTGGAGCCCCAACAGGTAAGCAAGATCATGGTTGATTTGATTTCATAATTTTAGGGTAAATTCTATTGTAGGGAGTTGTAAATCCCTGAATCTTCATTATTTTTGCAGCCCTCATTCAATGAGGTAAAACCGGTAACGTAATGAAACGCACATATCAACCATCCAGAACAAAACGTAAGAACAAGCACGGTTTCCGTGAAAGAATGGCTTCTGCTAATGGTCGCAGGGTTTTGGCTGCCCGTAGGAGAAAGGGCAGAAAGAAACTTACAGTTTCTGACGAAACTACCTTTAAGAAGAAGTAATACCTTTCGGGAGGGTTACCCGTAAGGGAATGATTAATTTCACCCGATGGGCAAATTTAGCTTCCCAAAAGCTG
>CAZCRJ010000535.1:0-2554 GCA_964501015.1 uncultured Roseivirgaceae bacterium
CATTTTTTTCAATCAATGCTGTTTTCAATCCGCGAGAAGCGGCATCAAGCACAATACCCGCACCGGTTATTCCACCACCGATAACCAGCAGATCAAAGTGCTCTGCTTCAAGTCTTTTTAAAATTGAAGAACGGTGGAGGGGTGACAACTTCATGCTGTCACTAAGCTATAAAATTCAGGCTAAAGAAATAAAAAGTAATAAATCACTGCTCCGGAAATTCCGCCAACCACTGGTCCGACAACAGGAATCCAGGCGTACGACCAATCCGAGTGACCTTTACCTGCTATCGGTAGTAGAAAATGTGCCAAGCGCGGACCCAAATCTCTTGCCGGATTAATGGCAAAACCTGTTGTTCCGCCTAAACTCAATCCAATGGCAATGATCAGCAACCCAACAACCACAGGGTTTAATCCTTGCGTAAATTCATTTGCACCAATAAACAATAAACCGAGAACCAAAACCATAGTAGCTAAAATTTCACTGATCAGGTTACTCCATGGTGACCGGATTGCAGGACCGGTACAGAATACTGCGAGTTTGGCTGATGGATCATCCGATTTTTTCCAATGTGCATAGTAGTGTATCCAAACCAACACCGCACCAGTAAAAGCACCCGCAAACTGGGCCAGGATATACCCGGGAACGAGGTCCCATGAAAAACTGCCCGACCATGCCATGGCGAGGGTAACAGCCGGGTTGATATGTGCCCCGCTTATATTCCCAACTGCATAAATGGCAAGTGTAACTGCCAGTCCCCAACCAACTACAATGCCGAGCCAGCCCATATTTTCCGACTTCGGCCCTTTCAGAACTGCACCGGCAACAACGCCATCGCCCAACAAAATAAGAATGAGTGTTCCAAGGAATTCAGCAACATAGGGAGACATAGGATTCAGGTTTGATGGATGGTTACCTAAAACTGGCATTTAAAATACTGTATTGCAACTAGAAAACCTTCTCCTATTTTTGCGGCCTGCACAAGAATTATGGAACACGAGAACCTGGAGCGCTGGATCGATCAAATTGCTAAAGAATTAGCTCAACCTGTTAAAAATGTCCGAGCAGTGGCGGAACTGCTGGCTGCCGGGTCTACCATACCTTTTATTTCACGGTACCGAAAAGAAATGACAGGAAGTATGGATGAGGTGATGATTGCCGCCATCCGCGACCGGATTGATCAACTTCATGAACTGGATAAGCGAAGGGAATCGGTACTTGCTTCCATCGAAAAACAAGGATTTCTGACTCCTGAATTGATGGGCGCCCTGGTCAGTGCCAAAACACTTGCAGAAGTAGAAGATATCTACCTGCCCTTCAGACCGAAACGTAAAACGCGAGCCAGTGTAGCCAAAGAAAAAGGACTCGAACCCCTGGCACAGAAAATTTTTGAACAGGGGAAAATAGACCTCGAACAATATTCACAATCCTTCATTGATACGGAAAAAGGTGTTGCTTCCGTTGCTGAAGCATTGGATGGAGCCCGTGATATCATTGCCGAGTGGGTAAGTGAAAATCCGGAATCGCGTAAGAAGCTTCGCGAATTATTCTGGCGCGAGGGAATTGTTTCTTCAAAAGTATTTAAAGGCAAAGAAGCAGACGGACAGAAATTCCAGGATTATTTTGACTGGTCGGAACCTGTCGCTAAAGTTCCTTCACACCGTCTCCTGGCGTTGCGCAGAGGGGAGAAAGAAGGAATTCTTTCCCTGGATATTACCCCTTCTGATGATGCTGCTATTGACGTTTTAAATCGCCAATTTATAAAAGGTGAAAATGTTGTTACCGAACAAGTAGCGCTTGCTATTACAGACAGCTATAAACGATTGCTTCGTCCATCTCTTGAAACAGAAATCCGGATGGAATCAAAAATGAAAGCAGATGAAGAAGCCATTAAAGTATTTGCTTCGAACCTGAAAGAACTGTTGCTCACTGCACCGCTTGGTCAGAAAAATGTACTGGCGCTTGATCCGGGTTTTCGCAGCGGATGTAAAGTGGTTTGTCTAGACAGACAAGGCAAATTAGTACACCATGATGTCATTTATCCACATGAACCTCAGCGTGAAGCAACCAAATCGGCAATGCTGATTAAAAATCTTTGCGAGAAGTATGCCATCGAAGCAATTGCGATTGGCAATGGAACAGCCAGCAGGGAAACAGAGACTTTTGTAAAGAAGATTGGCTTGCCTCATACCATAATCGTTATGATGGTGAACGAAAGTGGTGCTTCGGTGTATTCCGCTTCCGATGTTGCCCGTGAAGAATTCCCTGACAAAGATGTAACGGTACGCGGGGCAGTCTCCATTGGAAGACGATTGGTTGATCCCTTGGCGGAATTGGTGAAGATTGATGCAAAATCCATTGGTGTTGGGCAATACCAGCATGATGTTGATCAGCATAAGTTGAAACAAGGTCTTGACGATGTGGTGATCAGTTGTGTGAACTCTGTGGGTGTTGAAGTGAATACGGCCAGTAAAGAACTACTCTCCTATGTGTCGGGATTAAGTTCAGCCCTTGCTAAAAACATTGTTGAATACCGCAACCAAAACGGGCCGTTTA
>CAZCRJ010000536.1:0-2553 GCA_964501015.1 uncultured Roseivirgaceae bacterium
CCATGGCGGACAGGTTATGGAGGATTACCTCTCGGCTATCGATGCCGTGGCGAAAGAACCTTATGTGGATACGGATCGACTGGGGTGCATTGGTGCAAGCTATGGCGGGTATTCTGCTTTCTACCTTGCCGGTATTCATAACAACCGCTTCAAAACATTTATTGCACACGATGGTATCTTCAACCTCAAGAGCATGTATGGTACCACGGAAGAGTTGTTCTTTGTGGATTGGGATTATGGCGGACCGTACTGGGACACGACTAATGCAACGGCACAAAAAACCTATACACAATTTGATCCCAGTAATTTGGTGTCGAAATGGAATACACCCATCCTCATCATCCAGGGCGGAAGGGATTACCGTGTGCCCGATACTCAATCTTTTGAAGCTTTCCAGGCCGCACAATTGCTGGGCATAAAAAGTAAACTCGTATACCTGCCCACCGAAAACCACTGGGTGCTATCCGCACAAAATGCTCAGGTATGGCAACGGGAGTTTTTTAAATGGCTGAAAGAAACACTTCCGGAAAAATAGAATTGGTTAAATGTGTATAGTGCAGCACATAACAGAATCCTCAAGGGGAGGAAGTACGGCCTCATTCTTTAATCCCATGGCAATAATTTTGCGTACCTTTGACTATGGCATCATCATACACCCCTGTATCGTACGACTACCGCGAGGTTATAGAAGAAGAGATCAAGAAGAAAACCAGTGGAAAGATTTTTTATTTTGGCGACCAGGTAGAAATACGCGAAACACTTGGAAGAGTACTCCGGATGACTGAAATGCCTGGACAGGGGATATTCATTGAATTGGATTCTGACGCTAATGATATTCGCATCGATCGCATTATTACCTTGTTTGGAAAACCAGGTGCTGCCTATGATGAATACGATGCCTATGCCAATGCATGCCTCGCATGTAACTATGGTGAAGGTTTTGGAAGGTTCTGATCCGTAATGATGGTAGAGCGCTTTGAATAAGAGTGTTAGTTGGTATCACTCATGCGAAAGACTCCAAAGCCGATTATAGTAAACACGAATCCCATAAAACCAAGGACTACCGACAGAAGCCATTTCTCCCAGAAGGTGTTGATCAGAATTTCTGTCGGGTTAAGCGGGTCTACCAGAATATCAATTGGTTCACCTATTTCGTGCGATTTACTGGATGAACTGAGGGTGCTGACATGCGTATACGTCTGTCCATTGTAATCATATTCATATACCGGTGTATACATTGTTGTACTTCCGCCATCATCATCGCTGCTTTCATATTGCTGGTACTCAATGACACTGCCCTGCACCGGAATGGCCCGTTGTTCAAAAGCATTATTGGCATACACCAGGTAAGTTACTACACCCAACAAACTGATTCCTAGTACCAGGAAAATAATTCCTGCCATTTTTCCTTTCGAATTTCGGTAGTGCCTACCGCCTGAGACCTGGTATCCTCTTTTACTTTTGGTTTCCTCTTCCAGTTTCTCCGTTAGCTGGTACGCCTCTTTCAGGGATATGGATAAAGTTTGTTGAAAGTATTTGACAGCCTGAATTTTTTCTCCATTTCGGATAAGGCTTATGGCGTGTTCTTTCTGTTCAGGAGTAAGGTTCATGAAAGTGAAAATAGCGAAAATATTTTGATCAGATAAAGTTGGTATTGAATTTCATCCTTATCCACAGATCCCATCGTGAATCAACGCTAGGAGTATCAACTAGTGAACCCTATTCATTATCTTTCACATTCGATTAACGCCATTGACAACATCGGTACGCTTCCTTGTAATGGGTATTTCCTTTGCCATGCTATGGTCGTCAGCCTCCGTGGCCGGCAAGTTCGGGTTAATGTCTGCTGAGCCACTGACACTTTTCAATGTACGCTTTATACTGGCCGGTATACTGTTACTGGTCGTGGTCCGCCTTTCATCCAGGCGGTTCTGGCCGGTGGGAAAGGAGTGGATGCACATCATTATTTTTTCATTGCTCAATACGGCCCTTTACCTGGGCATTTTTATCATGGCCCTTCAATATGTAGCGGCAGGTATTACAACCCTTGCGCTGGCGCTGAATCCCCTCATGATCAGTGTTTTTTCTTCCATCTGGCTTAAACGCCCGGTAAGCATACGGGAATGGCTGAGTATTTTGATGGGTATGATGGGAGTAGGAATTGTCACATACCCGCTACTGCAGACGGGCTATGCTACGGTATTTGGAGTGGTGTTGTTGGTACTGAGCATGCTGACGTATTCTCTAGGCGCTGTATTTTACTCCTCTGTGCAATGGACCTTATCGCGTACCGTGGTGAATGGTTGGCAAACCTTCATTGCCGGATTTTTACTGTTGCCGTTTACCTTGCTTTTCGAAGGTGGGGGAACAACCTTCGATATGCGTTTCTGGCTTTCGGAACTCTGGCTGATTATCCCCGTTTCCATTGGTGCTGTACAACTCTGGCTTTTTCTCTTAAAGGATGATCCCGTGCACGCCTCGCTTTGGCTTTTCCTGTGTCCAGTGTTCGGATTCTTTTATGCCTGGATATTTCTGAAAGAACCCATTACAGGG
>CAZCRJ010000537.1:0-2553 GCA_964501015.1 uncultured Roseivirgaceae bacterium
TATCACGAGCAAGTCTTTGATTCCATCCCAGGCCTGTCGTTATTTTGCTTGTCAAACGGTATCCGGCATAGATATACGTATCAAACATGTAGCTGTTTCTGAATTGATATTGAAATGAAAGCCCGGGAATAACGCGTTCCATAGTTGGTTTGTCTTTCATTTCATTTACCGCTTTCTTGGGAAGGTCTTTAATGCTTTGAACACTGGAATATTTCTGTTTGTATTTGCTCATCCGATCCATAGCATTCTTTAGCTGCTCCTCTTTTCCCGAAAAATGGTTGACAGCCTGTTTCTTCGCTTCGTTGATCAATACCTCCTTTGCGGCCATTTCATCCAATGACATCGATGGAGTTTCCGAAAGTTCACTGATTTGGTCTGACACCATTGCTCCAACTTGATTTTCAGCCTGATCAGCTATTCTATCAGTTGCAGGAATTTCGGGGATGTTCCATTGAATATCTGTTACATTACCGGTAATCTGTTTAATATCATTTGATAACCTAGGGACTTGAATATTATCAGCGTTCAAAGACAACGGATTTTTCATTGCTGGTGGTGAAATATCTTGTAATTTTTTCAAATTGAGAGTATGGAAAATTGATTTCTGTTTTTGGAACGGAGATATCCAGTTTATCTAATGAATTTGTATACCCTTTAACTTTCACATTGATTTCTTCGGGCAGGTCCAGTTGTTCAATTTTTTGAATGCAGGATTGCTTTAGTTCATCAGCCTGAGCTTTTATAGCGGACAGTTTCTGTTCTTTCAATGTTTGGATGCTGTCTATTTTAGAGGTTATTATTCCAGTTGGAAGAGTTAAAGCATTCAAGCTATCTGATTTTTGCTGAAATGTGTTTGAGAGTTCCGTATAAATCCGGTCGATGGAATCGTATTCGTCTTTGATTACTACGTATTGTTTTTCTGAGTAATGTTGAATGGAATCTAAAGTTAGCAGCCTGCGTTGAAGAAGACTGTCTGCTTGTCCGTCATATGTTACCGAATAGTTATGCTGAAGGTTATTGGGCAACTGAGCAAGAACAGAAAAGCCAGAGTAGATGAAAATGTTAAAGATTATACTTCGTAGCATCTATATTTCTATTCCATCTTATTTATTTAATAATCAGAATTAGACATGTGATTAAATCCAATTGCGATTACCCTCAGTATATTAGCTATCCTTATTTTAACAAACAAAGTTGCTGAACTCATCCGAACTCAAAAGTTATATCGAAAAGTTAAACTTCTGTTAAAACGTAATTTCATCTATTTAAGCACGTATTTTTGAAACAACTTTTGTTGCAATATTTTTAATGAGTCTAATTCATCGACAGAGCCAACTATAAAAGAATGAGATTCAAGTGACTTATAGATGATTTCTTTGTTTTCGATTTTAGTATGCACCCCTGATGAAGCTTCCCATAAAACATATATTGAGTCTTTGAATGAACCTTTATTGTTATCCAGATAAGGGACCTTGATTCTGGTTCCGCTGCTGTCCTCATAGACATTTTCAACAAAGTGAGTAGGGTTCTTTTTGCACTTTGTTTTAAGTATACCATTAACCGGAACCCTGTAAACTCGTTTACCGCTTTTATCATACTCACATGGCAAGCCATCTTGCTCATCAAAAATAATTATTACGGGCCCTCGGAATCCCAATGGTAAAATCCTGATTTCATCTTCACCTTTTTCTGAACAAGCAGTCAAAAAAAATAATAGAGGGCACAAGTGCTTTATTAATGGTCTCATTTATTTACTGGTTTATCTTGAAATCGTTTATTCCATGCGTCTATACTAACCATTTTATCGCCTTGCATTACTCCTTGTATTTTACCATCTGGATTGACTACTATGGAGACATTAAATTTCATCATATTCCTATTATTATCCCCCATCAACATAAAGTAAGGTCCACCTATTGATCCTCCTATAGCAGGAGAGACATCTAAAAACACGCCATTTTTTCCATCTGTTTCTGTAACAAACACTTCAGCAGCTGGAAATCTATCACCTTTCACTACTCCAGAAAACGTAAGGATGGTATTTCCATTTTCACCTTCAGAAACATAAGTAGCGATATCCGTTTTAACATCAATATCCCACGCAGGACTAATATCCATCCCAAAAACGCCATCATTATCTCCATAAAGATGAGTTTTCAAATAGTGACCAGAGGACTTGTCAATTAACGAGGCTTCAGAATAATCATCTATAAGAGGTCCTTTTGAATCAGCTCCGGTAGCTTGAGTTGATCCATAACCTCTCCTTGCATCATATTCAGTAACTTGACTGAGTTTTGATGTAATACTATGTGATGTACTTGTACTGTAGTGTCTATCATCACCTTTGTAACCACCACCAAAACTCTTATAAGGAGCAAAACTTCTTACGTGAACACTTACGCTTTCTAGTCCTTCAAGCTCTATGTGAGCAACAACCTTATTCTCACTAAAAGCATACGTACTATTATACACGTATTTCTCACTTAGAGGATCAATGTTGAAAAATCGACCTAAAGCCGGGTCGTGATTTCTCCACCTAAACTGCACCCAGCC
>CAZCRJ010000538.1:0-2552 GCA_964501015.1 uncultured Roseivirgaceae bacterium
AGATGCATACTTTGATGAAAGTTCTGTTTGCTTTTCTTTCGAAAGAAAATTTCCGGGTTTAATGGTATTCACCGCCAGCAATCCAATAATGATGGCGATAACTGTAGTGATCAGGTAAAGCCCCATTGTTTTACCGCCAATGCGGGAAAGTCGGGTGATGTCTTTAAGATTGGAAACACCGCTGATTAACGAAACCAGTATCAGCGGAATGGCCATCAGTTTCAACAAATTAAAAAAGATGGTACCGAAGGGTTTAACCCAATCGGTGATGTAGGGACCGAGGTGGAAGAAAACAGAAATGATACCCAGTACAATACCCAGTATCATGCCGATAAAAATGCGGATGTGCAGCGGAATTTTCTTCATGGTGTGGAACAGATAATCCCGAAATTTATGGGATTGTCATACTACTTATGCAAACAGGTGAAGGAATATTTATGAGTCCAGAACCATTACGGGTTCCTGCAGTTCGCCTTCCCCGCTGGCAATCACAGTGGCTACCGTTGAGTCACCCGTAACGTTCACCACAGTTCGAAGCATATCCAAAGGACGGTCAACAGCAAGAATGAGGGCTAGTCCTGATGGATCGATGCCTACCGCTTCCAGTACAATAATGAGCATAATAATACCCGCACCGGGAACGGCAGCGGCACCAATGGATGACAGTACTGCTGTCATTAAGATGGTTAATTGCTGACCTAGCGTAAGGTCCAGACCAAACGCTTGCGCAATAAATACTGCTGACACTCCCTGGTGGATGCTGGTACCATCCATATTAATTGTGGCGCCAAGGGGTAGTACAAAGCTGGATACTTCTTCAGAGATGCCCAATCGTTTTTCGGCACAGTCGATGGTAACGGGTAATGTGGCTGCACTGGAACTGGTAGAGAAAGCGAGTATCTGTGCCGGAATAATTCCTTTCGCAAACCGCAGGTACGGCATTTTTGTAAAGGCTTTTAAAATAAGAGGGTAGGTAATAAATACCATAATGGCAAGGCCGAGTACAACATTCAAACTGTACACACCAAGGGCTTGCATTAACTGAACATCGATGTTAAGGCTGGCCAGCAAGGCAAACACGCCTACGGGTGCAAACCGCATGATCATGTCTACAATTTTCAGGATCACTTCGTTGGCACCATCGAAGAAGGATTTTACCGGTGCGATTTTTTCCGGCTTCGACAAGATCATAGCGATGCCAAACAAGATGGCGAAGAAAATTATCTGCAACATGTTGGTGTTGCTGGACATGGCGCCAAAAATGTTATCCGGCACAATGTCTACCAGAATCTGTAAGGGTCCGTCATCTTTTACATCCTGCGCAGAGGTTATCTTTGTATCGATGTCAGAAGCATAGGCCTTGCTAAGTTCTTCCCGTTTTTCGGGTGACAAAAATTTTCCGGGTTGGATAACGTTTACCAGCACCAGGCCAATGGTAACGGCTACAACGGTAGTGGCCATGTAAAGTCCGATGGTGCGGCCACCAATGCGGGATAGTTTTGAAATGTCAGAAAGGTTGGAGATGCCGTCAATAAGGGAAAAGAGAATGAGCGGGATGGCTATCAGTTTTAATGAATTGATGAAAATTATACCCCAGGGTTTAATCCAGTCATTGGTGAAATCCGTTAACCCTAAACTTTCGGCACTTAATCCCCACACGAGGCCGAGCGCCATGCCGATGAGTATTTTTCCGTAGAGCGGTAATTTCTTCATGGCTTAAAAATAAGAGTATTTACCAAAGATGCCCTATCGAATTTTGTTAAAGGCACTGGTAGGGCTCTACTAATTGGAATGAATTATTCAGGGCGCACTTCGGCTGGAGATTTTGGGTTAATTAGTACCTTGGGTGCCTTAAGCCGAAATGCTTAATTCGTAATGACCCTCTCTGAAGCTTCTGCTCTGTATGATTATCAAGGCCTTACCGATCAGGATGTGCAGGAGTCGCGTGCGCGCCACGGAAAAAATAAAATGGACGAGCGGCAGCAAAGTGGGTTCTTCATCGCCCTGAAGGATTTGTTTAAGGAGCCGATGTTCATTCTATTACTCGCAGCGTCTACAATATATTTTATTATTGGTGATGTGGGCGATGGAATCTTTATGGCCGCAGCTATTGTGCTGGTGGCTACCATTTCGTTATACCAGGATTCGCGCAGCCGCAATGCCATGGCTGCACTCAAATCATTGACTCAGCCAAAAAGCAAAGTCATCCGAAACGGAACCATTACCGAAATCAGTAGTGAAGAAATTGTGGTGGGCGATCTCATGGTGGTTGAGGAGGGAAGTTCCATCCCTGCCGATGGGAAAATTATACAGGCCAATGATTTTTCGGTTAACGAAGCCATCCTTACAGGGGAGTCACTATCTGTAAGTAAGGATGTTGAAGAGCACAACATTGTTTACCAGGGTACTGGAGTAACGGGAGGCCTGGCCATCTGCGAAGTAACGGCTATCGGCAACCAAACCAGTCTGGGAAAAATCGGGAAAAGTTTGGAGGCTATTGAAGATGAGGATACCCCACTGCAAGTACAAATCCGGAGTTTTGTCAAGAAGAT
>CAZCRJ010000539.1:0-2551 GCA_964501015.1 uncultured Roseivirgaceae bacterium
GATCACCATTTCCGATGATGGTACGATTCCAGTAAACAGGTAATTGTGGCGTAACAATACGGCACGATCCTGTAATGGAGTTGGTCAACTCTTCAGTACGGGTATACCCAAAATTATTGCCTACCGTAAAATTTCCCTGGTACCGTGAATTGGTAGTGATTAGTGGAATCCGTATGCCGGCTTCAAGATTCTTTTCCTTCCAGTTGAGGGTTAAATTTTCTGTTACGGCAACGGTGTCATTATCAATAATCTTAAGATACGTCAGATCGCCTTCATCAAGCGCGCGTTTTCCAAAGGTTACATCTACATCAATAATCGGAAACCAGTTTTGATAACTCACCCCAACACGCCAGGCACCGGTACGTTCATTGATATCGTATAAATACCCTGCTTTAAGAATTGTTGTGCTGAGAATATCCTGTGAAGAAATACCAATATCCGCCTGGGTAAGGCCGGTATCAAAATACACACCCCAGCTATAGGGATTGAACGCACCTGATAGTTTGCTATACTTTGTGGCAGCATATTGTTGCTGGGGTATGCTGTCAAATAAATACGGCCGACCTTCCTGTTCGGTAATACGCTGATAAAATGATTTGGGATCCTTTTTTACTTCGAACGATTTCCACAAAGTAGGATCAACTGGAATTTTCACAACATCCATCCCATCACGGGTTTGCTCATTGTAGTAAATGAACTGACCATCGGCAGAAAGCACTGGATTATATGCACCATATTTACTGAACGTTACCTGAAGCTTCCTGTCACTTTCTATATCGAATACATAAATGTTATCAATACCACTTATTGGTGAGTTGTAGAACAGGTAATTTCCGTTCAACACAGGGTGCCCCATATTTTCGCTGGAGTATGGAAATAAAAGACGTTCAGTGCCTGAATCCAAATTAACTACTGCAATGGTTCTTCCTGCACGTGTTGTTTTTAAAACGGCAATGTTCTTTCCGTCTGCTGACCACCGCGGCATGGAATAAAATGCATTATCCGGATTGGAAAATTGCTTGAGTACATTACCGGCAGTGTCGAGAACAACCAATGAAGTTTCATACAGAGTGTTTGATTCTACCGTAACAATTTGTGTCTGATCGGGTGAAAGGGATGCAGCCGCATACCGTGTTTTATGCGTTACCACTTTGAGTTTTCGATTGGTCACATCATACATCTTAATCACGGAATAATTTTGCATTCGCCACCGCGGATGAAATCCATACTCCGTCCATACTACGTGCTGCCCGGTAGCGGAGAGCATACCGCTTTCGTTGAGAATACCGGGAATAAAACTTTTCTTTTCTTCTCCATTTTCAAGAATGCGAAATTGGGCAATGTCACCAATGCCTCGTTTCATAACCAAAATGCTTCCGTTTTCCAACACCTGCGGATACAGATAATCGGTATAGGCGGTGGATGACCTCGTGTTGATCGTTTCAAACTGATTCAACGTTAATTCCTTCACCTGGTCTTCCCATTTCCGCGACAGGTCTTTTGCCATTTCAGTATAAAGATCCGTAACGTATAATCCGGTTTCCTTTTTCAGCGCATTCGAGAATGTAAACGGAATGAAGGGAGCTTTCCAGGCTCGACCTGTAACCTTTTCCCAGATCATGGGATCGTTGGTTCGTTCACGTAAATAACTCACCATGTGCCAACCGAGCACATAATGATCCGGAATGTTGTGTTTATAGGAACGCAGGTATTGCTTGTGATAGTTGAAGGTTCTGCCCTCCAGAAAATTGGTACGGAACACTAACCCGAAATTCGGAATGCGCCCACGGCCACCTGACGTGTAAGCCGTTTCCATAACGATGGCATCGCCTTCCCAAAACCATTGTGGCACGGCAGTTACGGCCATAGCAGCCAGTGTTGCAGGACCAAAAGCATAATATAAAAGTCGGTTAAAGCCTGTGTTCGCCCGGTCAAATTGAGCAACATGCCTGAATTCATGGGAGGCGAGCTGATCCAACCATTCTGTTGTGCCGGTAAAGTTGTAATTCTGCGGAGGCATGGTATAGAATTCCGACCGTCTGGGAATAAGGCTCACAAATCCGTTGGATATTGAATTCTGATTTTGAAGAATGACGGAAATCTTGCGGGTACTCACACCCATCGTCCTGGACTCCGCAGTACGAATATGCTCCAGGGTATTGGCCATGCGTTGAGCCTGTACATCAAAGCCTTGCGGGTAAAGAATTCTGAAATTTGGGGTGTTGATTTTCTTCCATTGCAATGACGGTGCATTGTTGTTCAATATGGTCTGCGCCAGAACACCCGGGGCAATCAGCAAACCAATAAGAAAGGCAAACGCTCTCATCCTCAACTCAATCGAAACAGGTATACCAAATGCACATAAAAGGAAAGCAGGTGTTCTCCAACAAAAGTATGTAAATTGTGTCGGTAAAATCAGTGCAATGTTTCGTAAAATCAAAGAATTGTATAGGGAATACAAACCCTACATTCGGGTTGACCTGATTATGTATGGGGTTATGATTTTGATGATCATCCTTTACTTCGTCATCAGTGTGCTTTGGCTATAACA
>CAZCRJ010000540.1:0-1380 GCA_964501015.1 uncultured Roseivirgaceae bacterium
AACCCGATCTACATCATCGCGTTCGATCAAGTCGAACCATCTTACTCTGCCGGTAAGTAATGCGTCTGCCGGATAACCACACAAGTCTTCAATTGTTTTGTTCAAGAAGATAACGCTTCCTTCTGGTGAGGCGGCCGTCACCAGATCAACACGATAGATCACACCCGGTACGGTTCGCGTCAACGTGTTTAATCGCTGAGTTTTGTCTTGTATTTTCAGTTCCTGGAGTCGCTTTTCAGTAATGTCAGTAAGTACCAGGATAAACTCCTTGTATTCGGTTAACTGAACCGAAGACAGCCGATATTTATACAGTCGTTGATTGGCTTCGGTAACAGCATCAAGTGAGGTATTTTCTTCGGTAATATTGTTCCGAATAAAGGTTGCAAATTGATCATCGTCTAACCACTGAAAGATACTTTGTCCTTTCAATTCCTCTGGTGTGCACCCACTAAAATGCTGGTTAGCGAAGAGTACTCTCCCTTGGCTGTCAAGGTTAATAATTATATCCGGTACAGCCTTCATCACCATAGTAACTCTTTTATCAAGGTCATGCCGCAGTTTCTCAACTCTCCACAACTCGGTAATATCTTGAAGGCTTACCCATACATTATAACTGTTGATATTGTCTTCAATCACAGAAGTAGTATAATAAAAAATTTTTGTCTCCCTGCACAGCGTGATGGCTTTCATGAATCCCCGTCTGTGCTTTTCGTTTCTAATACCTTCCAGATATTCCTCTAGTGTAGGGGTAAGCTGGTAGTGCGTAACATCGGGATGAACGAGGTCACTCAAGCCCATGGTGACAAGGTCATGCATAGAATATCCGAGTGTATTGATGAATGACTGGTTGGCAAACAGGATTCTCCCATTCAAGTCGTGTATGAATATCAACCCTAGGTTCTCGTGCAATACTTTCTGAAGTCTTGCTCTATCATTTTCTAATTTCAACCGTAGTGAATTAATGGTCATGGCATGCTGAAAGAGGCGCACAACTAGGCCTGTCAAGGCGATAACACCGATTACCATAACCACAAAATAAGTACTACTGGGAATTCCCTGTTTCAAGCCCTGATCAAATGCAGAGCTGCTGAATGCCAATAAACTCATCAAACGCTTAGATTGGAAGTCAGATGTTGTGAGATCATCTCAAATAATTCGGTACTGCTCACAGGCTTTAGCAAATAGCCATTAACACCTGCTGCTAAAGCATTACATATATCGGTGTCTAAATCAGATGCAGTGAGGGCTATAATTGGGATTTCACTATTAAATTGCCGGATTGCTCGGGTGGCTTCAATTCCATTCCGCAAAGGCATATAGATGTCCATCAACACAAGGTCGAAGGGTTGGCTTCTGACCAGAAATATGGCTTGCTCACCA
>CAZCRJ010000540.1:1390-2549 GCA_964501015.1 uncultured Roseivirgaceae bacterium
TGGATGGCTTCACAGCCCCATTCTTCCAGAAAACTCGAAAATACCATTGCATTTATTTCGTTGTCTTCTGCAAGGAGGATTCGATAACCATCAAATGGTTGCTTGTCTTTCTCGTATTCTTTTCGGTATGCCGGTTTTAAATTTATTTTGAAGCTGCAGGTGAGCTTATTAGGATGAAATTTACTGTTAAGATCGAACACATTTTGTTGATCAACTAGCGCACTAACCCGAGCACATCCAGCTGTTAGTTTTTTGTCGCTTGCATTTTTGGTTAGTCCAGAGGCCGTCATTTGTATTTGTGCACACACAAGATTTTTCTGCTCACTCCATTTGAGCAAGTCAATGGATATAAGTCCATTAACAACCTGGCTGGAAAGATGGTTGGCCACTTCCATAATGGGATCTAATAAATGACTAGGGTTGTCATGGTAAAGATCCGGTAGTTCAACATCAACACTCAATTTGAGCATGTTGCGCTGGCCCATTGTATTTTGTAGGTCATCTATCAACTTGTGACAAATACCTCTTAACTCAAATTCTTCCATGACTCATTTAATCACTCTTACAAGATTATCAAATATTAAGTTTAAAATTGTTATGCTCCGTAAAGATTGGAGTAATACATCTGTATTTCTACGCAACTTTTTCCGGGTATTAACCAGCATTTCCTTTGAGCAAAAGGATAGTTTATTTTGAACCGGCAATACACTACCCCGTTATTCCCGTAGTATATGATTGAAAAAGTTGGATATTTCCAGGAAAGGATTCCGCTTGTATTTTTTGAGTGCGATGCCTCTTGGAACATTATTTCTTTTACTGGAGCGATTAACCGAATCGTTGGATATACTACAGAAAATCCTACATGCTTGCATTTTAATGACTTATTTGCTGATCCAAATACAGGTATCGAAGTTATTTTGCACCTGGCACCCGCTACTGGCACATCATTTTTTAGGGGCTTGATTGAAGACATTTCGAAGGTAGTGCATCTGGAAATGTTGGTCCGGGACCGAGAAAATGAATTGAGCAAGATAAAGCATGAACTTGACCGGTTTATCTATAGTGCTTCGCATGACATTCGATCACCTGTGAGCACCGTCTTAGGGTTGATTAATGTCATGAAACTCGAATTGCACGATGAAAAGTCAGCCAGTATTAT
>CAZCRJ010000541.1:0-2540 GCA_964501015.1 uncultured Roseivirgaceae bacterium
AAATTTCCAGGCATACCCACGCATCGGTGGCAGCATATTCGATTTGTTTCTGGGTCAGGGCGGGTGCTTCCCAGTTGGATGTTTGAGCTCCTTTAGAAATGCGGTAGCCCAGCAACAAGGCGGCAAGTTTTTTTACACTCTCTACCTGAAGTCCGGCCTCGCGTGCCAGTGCGGATAATTCTGTAAAACCGCCTGCTTCAAACTGCGCGAGTTTATACAAAGCTTTAATATCATCCCGGATACCAACCCCGGCTTTTTGAATGAGATCATTTTCCAGGAAGTGTAGAATTGGACTGGCCATACCGGTGTAATTCAACCGAATTAGAAATACTTTTTCAGGGGTGGCGATTTGTAATAACGAAACATGATGAAACTCACCTTTCTTAAAACTGGGCCGGGTTTCGGTGTCAAAACCAATGGCCTTATGCTCCCGGATCTCATCAAAAGTTCGTTGCAGCTTCTGTTCTTCCTGTATGAGTACAATCTTGCCTTTGAACGCATGCAATGGAAGCGTACTGATCTCTTCGTGCGAGATGGTTATCGATCCATTAATCGTCTTTTTGTTCATCTTCGGTAAAGCGTCTGATCTTTATGTTCAGGTAGGCAAAGGCAACGGTCATAAACGGACTAATGATATTGAAAAAACAAAAGGGCGCATATACGGCAGTAGCGATGCCCAGTACACCGGCTTGTGTGGCTCCACACGTATTCCAGGGTACTAATACAGATGTTACTGTGCCGGAATCTTCCAGTGTGCGGCTCAGCACTTCAGGCTTCAGTCCGCGTTTTTTATACGTGTCGGCATACATGCGTCCCGGTACGGCAATGGCCATGTATTGATCCGATGCTGTAACATTAAAGAATAAACAGGTTGTTGCTGTAGAGGCCACCAATGACCCGGTAGAATGGGCTAGCTTGATGATTTCATCTGCAATTCGCTTTAATAATCCACACGATTCCATCACACCGCCAAAAATCATGGCGCAGATAATTAACCACACTGTATTGAGCATGCCGTACATACCTTTACCGGTAAGCAAATCGTTGATCATGGCATTGTCGGTTTCAACGTGTATGGTTGTGGATAAGGCATTCATCACGGCAACGAACGAAGACTTCAGATAGTTTCCTTCAATACCGGATACCTGATTGATCACCTGGGGTTGAAAAATCACAGCAAACAATCCACCGAGCAAGGAACCAATCAATAATGCAGGAGCAGCCGGTACGCGCTTGATGATCATAAATATTACCAGGGCGGGAACGATAAAGAGCAACGGGTTTAAATTGAAGGCAGACTCCAACGCAAGCAACACTGCACTGGAATCGGCTTGTGTAGCCGAGGTGTCAAAGGTAAATCCCCAGATCAGGAAAATAAGCAGTGTTAGTATTATGGATGGAATGGTAGTGTAGGCCATATACCGGATGTGTGTGAACAGATCAGTACCCGCCATTGCTGGTGCAAGGTTGGTGGTGTCTGACAGGGGCGACATCTTATCGCCAAAATAGGCACCCGAAATGATGGCGCCCGCTACTACACCTTCCGATAATTCCATCGCCTGGCCAATCCCCAGAAGGGCAATACCAACCGTTGCAATGGTTGACCATGAACTTCCGGTAGCTACGGATACTATTGCACTTACAATACAGGCTGCAAACAGAAAGATGGTTGGATTAAGAATTTTTAGCCCGTAATAAATCATGGCAGGAACAATGCCGCTTAACAACCAGGTGCCGGAAAGCGATCCTATCGTTAGCAGAATGATAATCGCTGGCATGGCTGAGCTGATGCTGCGCACAATGCTGGTATTGATTTCATCATAGGCATAGCCGAGGTTCCAGGCCACTAACCCGGCTACTCCAGCGGATAAGAGTAACACAATCTGGTTGGCGCCACCAATGGCATCGGAACCAAACACTAGCACATTAAGTGTAAGAAGCAGGATCAGAAAAAGGATGGGAAGAAGTGCCTGGAATAATGTTGCCTGTTTCTTTGTAGTCATGCGGTACCTTTTCAGGAAGGCAAGATATAAATTTTATTGGGTACAGAAAGACCATCCTAACACTGGATTGAATGCGTTCGCTCTATACTTTTTGCGGGCACAACATTGACATCATGTCTTACCATAATTCGAATATTTTTTACAGACTGGATATTGGCTATTCTACCGAATAGATTACACCTCTTTCCTTTAGATAGTCTACAATAAACCGGAAATTATTGGAGTCAACACCTAAAAATTCTGGTGGACAAATTCCTTTTTGTGCAAATTTATTCGATGCAACCAAGTGTACGGCCGCGGTACATGTATAGCCGGTAGTACGCGCCATGGATAGCGTGCCGCTGATATCGGTATGATCCAATAGGTTGTATTCATACTTTTTTGGCTGACCATCTTCTTCTCCTTCAATCCGAATGCGCATAACGGTAAATTCCTTTTCACCGGGTTTCAGCTTCCATTTCGGAAAAAGAAGTTTTGCCGTAACATCAATGGGCCGAACCTTTTCTCCATTAATGGTTACAGGTTCATAGGAGAAGA
>CAZCRJ010000542.1:0-2534 GCA_964501015.1 uncultured Roseivirgaceae bacterium
CCGGATGAGTCATTTCCCTTTTCAACCAACTAAAGGTTTCGTGAAGTGCACGTTTGTAATCCGAATGGTGGGTGAGGGTATAGGCCTCTGCATACAGACTCATTAATTGTGCATTGTCATACAGCATTTTTTCAAAGTGGGGAGCAAACCATTCAGCATCTACCGAATAGCGCGCAAATCCTCCTCCCACCTGGTCGTAAATACCACCATCTAAAATTTTCAACAGGGTAAGGTTGATGTGATTGACGGCTGCCTTGTTTCCCGTGAGGTAATAATACCGAAGCAGCCATAGCCAGATGGAGGGCATGATGAATTTCGGAGCTTTATCAAGTCCGCCCCAGGTGGTATCAAATTTATTTTCCAGGTGGTTATAAATGGTATCTAACGCATCCGTTAAATTTCGATTGTTCGTATTGGATCGAAATCGTGCAAGGTCACCACCGGAAAGTATACGGGTTAATTCTTCCGCGGATTCGTGGATTTCATTTTTTTTAGTGTTGTAAGCATCGTGAATATTTCTGAGGACAGTTGTCCATACCTGAGGTTGAAAATAGGTGCCACCATAAAAGGGTTTCTGGGAAGGGGTTAGAAAAACATTCAGTGGCCATCCGCCATGTATGCCCATGGCCTGCACAGCTTCCATATAAATCTGGTCGATGTCGGGTCGTTCTTCACGATCCACTTTTATGCAAACAAAGAATTCATTCATAAGACTGGCACTCGCAGAATCTTCAAAAGATTCCCGTTCCATAACATGGCACCAGTGACATGAGGAATACCCAATGCTGACCAGTATGGGTTTGTCTTCATGTACTGCTTTTGCTAATGCTTCCGCTCCCCACTCGAACCAGTCAACCGGATTGTAGGCATGCTGAAGCAGGTAGGGTGAAGTAGCCTGAAGTAGCCTGTTAGCTTTTTTTGATGCGGAATTGGAGGCAGTACTCATATTGAGAGAAATACTTTTTTAATGTTTGTTTAACTGTGTGTTAACGAATTCAATTTCAGCTTCAACGGGTACAATCCCTTGAAGCGCTGTCAGTTTTTCCAACAGTCGGGTTAAGAATGCCCGGTGCGCAGGTGTATCGGGGTGAAAGGGTTTATGATGCAAATCGTTTCGAATCGACTTCCATGTTTCAATGAAGGATTGAGTCGCTGTATCACCATAACTGCCGATAAATTTTTCCCAGATATAATCTTCTGCTTCAACGGTTGGGTGAATCATGTCGCGTTTATAGAACCGGTAGTCACGCAAGTCGTCCATCATTAGTTCGTAAGCCGGAAAGTATTGAACATCGTCATACTGTTCAGTAAGGGTATGACAAAACAACCGCAGTATTGATTTGCTTACCTGGTTTAACGTCAGGGTGTCCTTACTATGGCGGACCGGACTAACCGTTACAATGATGTTGATTTCAGGATTGAAGGATTTCAATTCCCCGTAGAGGGAATCGAAGGAGTCCAGCATTTTTTTCTGTGTGATCAATTCCTTATGAAAAAGTGCAGCGGGCATTTTATGGCAATTAGCAACCAGTTCTCCTGTGTCTTTTCTCATGTATGCCCAGGCTGTCCCATAAGTGATGCTGATCCATTTTGCACGGGAAAGGAAGTGATGGGTGTTGTCAATGGTTTGCTGAAGGTGCTGCTGAAGAGTTTTTTGTGTACGTGCAGATACTTCTGAATGGAACAGGTAGCTATAGTGAACATCATTCTTTTCAATAAAGGTATGTTCCGGTATGGGCTTGTTGTGAATAGCGTGTGCCAGTTGTGTATGAATGGCGTGTGGGGAGTAGGTTACTCCGAAAGGATTAATGCTGACGGTAAATTTATGATCAGACAGGTTTTTACCGATCACTTCTGCGAAGCATGACCCGGTGGTAAGAATGGGATGGTGTAGCGCAAGTTGCTTCTTTGCTGGCGGAATGTGTAGCTCAGTTCTGAATCGTGTCATACCAAATAACCTCTTCCTCTAAAGTACGGCAATAAACCGGATTCGAAATCACCAAAAAACAAAAACCCTGCTTCGTATAATCGAAGCAGGGTTTTTATATCGAGTAGTATTGATTATTCCTCTACTACGTTCACACTTACTTCATGCTTTACCTCTTTGTGGAGATCAAGTGTGGCGATGTAGGTACCCAATTGCTTAGGTTGTTCCTTGAAATGAACTTTCTTACGGTCAACATCAAATCCTTTGGCTTTTAAGGAATCGGCAACCTGAATAGCGGTTACCGCGCCAAAGATTTTTCCGGATTCTCCGGCTTTGGTTTTGATTTCGATGGTCAATTCACCAAGCTTAGCCGCCAGGTCTAATGCATCCTGCTTTAATTTTTCAGCTTTATGCGCCATCTGGCGTACATTCTCTTCGGTCAAACGCTTGTTCGACTGGTTGGCGATAAGCGCAAAACCGTTTGGGATAAGGTAGTTACGTCCGTAACCAGCCTTCACCTTTACGATGTCGTTCTTATAGCCTAATCCTGTTATATCTTGTTTTAATATTACTTCCATGTTCGGTCCTCGTTAAACGTTTTCAACAT
>CAZCRJ010000543.1:0-756 GCA_964501015.1 uncultured Roseivirgaceae bacterium
CGTAGTCTTTCTTTTTATACAGGTCGATCAGTTTCTCCGGTAAATCAAATTCATAATCACCCGGCTTATATTTTTCCATTACCCCATCGAGGTAGGAATAGAAATCATATTTCACAGCATCACGTGGTGTGAAGCCATCCACTTTACCATACGTTACGCGAAGCGTGCTGTTGGCATCCGGATAGAAACGCTTTTCCTTAAACACTTCCATCTGTGCCGCCATGTAGGTACGCTGCAGTGCATTGATTTTATCCTGGATGGGATTCAGATGCACTTGCACGTTGTTCTGATACACTGACTGCATATCAAGAAATAGCGTGACTGCAAAATCCTTGCGAATTCGTTCCACTACCTCTTTGGCTGGTTTATCCAATAGTGCCAGTATCTTTTGCTGATCATCTAAATCGGTTTCATCAAAAATTGTTTTCGCCAGCTTCGCAAAATCACCCTGGCTATCGATTAGTTTTTTCCTCACCACATTCGACTGAAATTGTTCATCCTGCTCCTTTACATAGAGTGTTAACAAGACCTCCGTCATTTTTTGATCCACTACCGGACTATAATCAACGTAGAACGATGCCAGCCTGCTTTTCACCTGTGCCAGTCGAGTAGCATAGCCGCTTTCACCGTCTTTGTCGTATGCCGTTACCAGTGCATTTAGTTGGGAGGCGATGGTAAACACTTCTATCCGACTTACAATCTCCAGGTAGTAATCGCGGGCAAGGCCATAGTTTTTTAATTCGGCATAGGAAGCAT
>CAZCRJ010000543.1:766-2529 GCA_964501015.1 uncultured Roseivirgaceae bacterium
GTAAGTACTGTTCCGTATCTTGATTTTAGTTCCGGGCTTGCCGTCACACGTTTCTGAAAATCCTCTTCCAATTTTTTCTTACGTCCAACACCATCTACCCTGTTGAGGCCCAGTAATTCCCCCTGCCACTTCTTCCACGCATTGGAAACAGAAGCCCACTTGGCGGCATACTGGATTTTAAGTTGCTCATCAGTACGCATGTAGGCATCCATTACCTCCAGTACATTATCGCGCACTTTAATCTTTGCCGGGTTGTTCACGTTGATCAGTTGTTCCACTGCAGCGCTGGGCAGGTATTGGTTGGTGCGTCCCGGAAAGCCGAATACCATTGTGAAATCATTCTGCGCTACACCATCCAGTGAAATAGACAACGACCGTTTAGGTTGGTAGGGGACATTATCAGGAGAATATGCAGCAGGTTTGTTGTCCTTGCCGGCATAAATGCGGAACATAGAAAAATCACCTGTATGGCGGGGCCACATCCAGTTATCAGTGTCTTTACCAAAATTTCCAATGGAGGATGGCGGTGCACCCACCAGCCGCACATCGCGATATGTTTCCGTTACAAAGAGGTAATATTGGTTGCCATCAAAAAAGGCACGCACAAAAGCATCCTGGTACGTTTCACGTTGTGCGGCATTCCGGACCTCATTCATATTTTTATCAATCGCGGCCTGGCGATCGCGTTCACTCATGTTTATAGTCACGCCTGATAGCACATTCGCGGTAACATCGTCAATGCGCACGATGAAGGTAACAAACAAATTAGGATTGGGCAGCTCGTCCTTCTGGCTCATGGCCCAGAAGCCGTCATCGATGTAGTTATTTTGTAGGGTAGCGTGACTTTGAATCGCACCAAATCCGCAATGATGATTGGTGAGCAATAGTCCTTGTGTAGAGATAACCTGTCCCGTACAAAAGCCTCCGAAGCTTACTATGGCATCCTTTAAACTACTTTTATTGATACTGTAAATATCCTCAGCGGAAATCTTCATGCCCATGCTGCGCATTTCCTTTTCATTGAGCTTGGCCAGCAACAAGGGCAGCCACATGCCTTCATCGGCATAGGAAAACGTACGAACAAGGAATAAAACAAGAACGAGTGAAATTCTGAAGTGCTTCATACGAATTACGGTTAATGATAAACAGACTGTGTTAAAGGTAACAGAACAGGCGTAGGCAAACAAGAAGGAAGAAAGTGAAGTAATCACAAAAATCCTATCACGAATTCAGTGCAGGAAACTACAAACCGGACAAAAAAAGGAGGCTGCCCTTTTGAGGCAGCCTCCCAACCATTTACTAACCCTCCAATTAATCTTGTTTCAAAAGCTTGATACTTTGCATGCTATTGCCAACCCGTACGCGGAGGTAGTAGAACCCGTTGGTCAGATCCTGGACATCCAGTTCTACACCTTCGGCATTTTCCGTCATCCTTACCGACAGACTTCTGCCTGATACATCCATCAGGTTGATGGCTACTGGAGCTTTTTCAGGATTTGCAAACCGTACCATTACGTTGGAACGCATTGGGTTAGGGTATGCTTCCATTTCAAGGACTTCAGCCTGTATAGCAGGTTCTGCTATTTCGGCTTTCTTACCACCAGCTTTTACTTCATGGATTACGATGGAACCACCACCTACTCCGTTGTTGCCAAGAATTGTCGCATCATTACCATTCTCGTCTGTTCCAAGTCCATTGTCGTAAACCGGTACGCCAGCCGGTGTGCTAATCTTAATGCGGAACCTGTCGGGTCCTGTACCGT
>CAZCRJ010000544.1:0-2521 GCA_964501015.1 uncultured Roseivirgaceae bacterium
GCCACAGGCCTGCGGGCGTAGGCACGCGGCAGGTTGTAGATTTTCTCTCCGGTAAAGTTATTGGTGGTGGCGTAGCGGATATCCAGTACAATGCCGGGTATGACTTGCTGCAAGTTGACGAGTTCATTCTGCGGATTGGATGTTACGGACTGTGTATAACCTGAGTAGGTGACAGGCTTCAACCCGTATTTGTATTGGGCGGTAGCAGTACACGTGATAATGAAGAAAAATAAACTTATGCGAACAGCTGACATCTTTTTGATACGCGAATAAACCGAAGAAATAAACTTACACAGTTAATGGTAAAAAACTTAATTCCCAGGTTTTTGTGTTGTTAATAAATTTCAAGTATCCCTATTTCATCATTACTTTCCAACTCATTAATTCCTTGCTGATTATCCATCAGTTTTGCCAATACGCGCTGCGTGGAGGTATTCCCCATTCGCAACCAAATGATCTTGGGAGGAAAACCATTTATTGATTGAAGTTCTCTGAAATCCTCATCGCAGGTCACAATTAAAAAATTTTCATTTCGGGCATGGTAAAAAATACTAAGATCATCAATGAGTTTTGGTTGTATATTCGTTACATGTTCACTTAATGGAAAAACATCCTGTACTTTTTTTACAATACGCCAGGAAATATTTTCATCGAATAAAAGTTTCATGTAACGCTATGAGGTTATTACTTTAACCTTCCGCTCTCTGTCAGCAGCATAGGCCAGACATGCCAGGATGTGCTCGTGTTTAAGTTGCGGAAAGTCCATTAAGATTTCCTCGTAGGTCATTCCTGAAGCCAGCCATCCTAACACATCGTAAACGGAAATCCGGGTGTCCTTCACACAAGGCTTTCCAAAGCGGACAGCAGGGTTAATTTCGATATGGTTTTTGTAATCCATAATCAAAGCTAGTGATTTTCTGCACACTATGGAAAAGTAAACAATCCCTCGCTACAGCCGGGCTTGGCAAATTCTTCCTGTGCTTTTTTTAGTGCTTCGGCCACCGGTTTGCGGGCATAGGCGCGCGGCAGGTTGTAGATTTTTTCTCCAGTGAAATTGTTGTTAGTGGCGTAGCGGATGTCTAGTGCGATGCTGGGAATAAATTTCTCCAGGTTTATAAGTTCATTCGCTGGACTGGCGTTGACGGATTGTTTATAGGCATGAAGTGTAACTGGTTTTAAACCATACTTATATTGGCTGAATCCTTGTGGCATGCCTGTTGTTAAAAGCAGAAATACGAGTAGTAATCTAAATTGGAATTCCATGCTACTAAACTAAACAAGTTATACATGTCCATCCGCTTAGCTTTTTCTTAAAGGAACCAACAGATTAAAATAAAGGGCTGAAAGAGATAAAAGTATTCTAAATCTGAAAATTCAAATCATTGAAAATTAGACAATAAAAAATCCCCGACTATTAAGCCGGGGATTTAATTATTAGGTTTATTTCTAATAATTATTTTGTAGCAGGCGTTCCACTAAGCGGACATCCGGCTTCGTTAGCTGCTGCAAACATATCCTTTGTGCCTTCAATGTCTCCACCTTCCGCTGCTGCAGCCTGAACCATTGCAAGTACTTCTGCAGTAGTGAAGGCATAATCAACGGTAGCGCCATCACTATTCGGTACTCCACCGTATGAATTTAACAAAGCAGCTGTGGCATGACGGGCAAGTGCATTTGCTCCTCCACCTTGAGCCCATATAGCCATCCCAAGGGTAATATCTGGAGTGAATAAATCAACACCAAAAGTTGTGTCAAAATCATCTGTAGATGCTGCACCCTGCCAGCGATCAAAATGATTTCTCCAGTAGCCAGGCGTACAACCTTCTAATTCACCAGGCGGAACAGTATAACATACATTGTAGTGACTGATTTGAGGTATTGTAACATTTTTACCCTTTATAGTTACAGGAGAATGCAATTGCTGATCATCTATATAATCATGAGGTACATAATCATATAAATTATAGGATGGCCCGCCTTTGATGATAAAGGCAACTACATCAACACCCGGAGCTGCAACCCAATCCAGATACCTACCATTTGCAGATAGAGTGGTTGAAATGAAAGCATCGCTGTAATCAACAGGAGGATCAATTTTGAATCCACGCATTTCACCAGTAACTTCTTCGATATAGCCAAGCGCTGCCATGTCATAACATACCTGATCATCATCGCTGGAAACAAAGTTTCCTGGATATTCCACAGGCTGAACGCCTTTAGCGGTAGGAGCACCTGCCGCACCTGATGCAGATTCATCAGGACTGATTGCATTGTTGTCTGTACATGCAGACCAGATTGCCATAGCCATTACAGCAACCAAAACCCTCGAAAGGGTTAGCCAACTACATTTTCTCATAAGTTTTTGTTTTTTGGTTAATTAATATAATAAACCAAAAATGATGTAAGATTATGAAGAATAGATGAACTCGGGTGAAATTATTTATTGGTTCAAACAGTGCCTTGAAAACCAGTTATAATCTATATGAATGTACTTTAAAACATTATAACTCATTGATTTTCT
>CAZCRJ010000545.1:0-2520 GCA_964501015.1 uncultured Roseivirgaceae bacterium
TGGATCGACTGAATTAGGATTATACTGTGGTAACTCAGGTTGACCGATAGCCATAAAGGGCGTTAGCGCAACCAAGACACCGATGTATTTGAATAGTTTCATATTTCTTAATTAACAGGGATGTTTATAATATCCTGACCTGAAACAACAACTGCCTCCGGACTTCCCTTATAAGTCATCCTGACAACGTTTCTGGGCTCCACCGTAATTCTGTCACCAGGCCGCATAAGTGAACGCCACGCACTCAGGTCAACCAATTCACTAGTAACGGTTTGTTCCTGAACTCGCTGAGTTCCTCTGGCCAAAATAACCACCATGTTTCGTACACGGTAATTGGCATCCTTAGGTACCTCATTTTTAAAGTTTTCGTCAGCTTCTGCATTAATACGTAAGCCTGCAATAGCACCAGCCTTGATTCCATTCTTTAGATCGATATCACGGCCATTATTGTCTTTAGCAACAATACGAGGGCGGGGCACAGGTTTAACATCAAATGTTTCCGTTCCAATGAAGGTACCTGCACTGTTTACAGATACTGTAACCTTGCGTTGGTTAGGGATTATGATTGCCTTACCTTTTTGGGCGCCAGCTTGAATTTCAGCTCCGGTAGCGGTGAACCTTGGATCATAGTTGGTACCTAAACTAGGCACTTCAATGTTCACATCGTTTCCGCAACCCATATATAGCCTTGGTAGTGCACCTGTTGTTACCCGAATGGTCGGTTTCGCAACAATATACTCCTCCGTCATTTCATACTCTTCATCATTTAATTTAATAACCGCTTTAAATGACTGCTTGGAATTACCCTGAGCATCGTATGATCCGCCTGCTGCAGTAAATTTAACCTTACCCATTTTCACATTGGTTCTGGCGTCCAGTTCAACCGGTATAGGTTTGCCGTTGTAAAACATTTCAGGGTTGAAAGACGAAGAAGATGCCGCAATGAACATATCTGCTTCATAGGGTGCACCAGCCGCAACGATAGAGGATTTAGGTCTCACCATTGGAATAATGGTCTCTACTCGAACAGTAGCCGCTTCAGCATCTTCAGCAAGCTTACGTAAGGCCATGGATTCATACTCCAATAATTCTACCTGCATCTGTGTTACAGAAGCAAGAGCTGCAATTACCGGTGTATTTTCAAATGTAAAGGTCAGAAAATCCTTCCGAACGTGATCAGGGTCTGCAGCAAATACAGGAATATCCTTAGGAGCCTTTGCCAGCGTAGCGAAGTCCATTCCGGTAATGGCATTCAGATCTTTAACATAGTCATTAAGCTTTGTTTCAAACTCAGTTCCTACTTTGGTTCGCTTATCGATCATCATGGTAGAAACCTTGGAACTGTGGTCGTTAATCAACCCTGCATCAACTTTGTCAGTGCCCGATAAATCCATCATTTTTTTCTTCAGCCCTTCCAGGTATTCGTGGGTAGTCTTGGTCAGATCCCTTACCTTTTTGGCTTTGTCCACGGCAGCTTTGATCTTTTCTTTATCACTTTTTCCTCCGGCTTCAATGATCTTTGCCAACTCGCGTTCGTTCGCGTTTTTTGTGTCATCTACAAGAGTTGAAAGTGTTTCATTCAGAATGGCAAACTTTTCAAGCACAGCATTACTTACCTGAAGGGCAAGAAGTGCAGTAAGTACCAGGTACATCATGCCTATCATCTTCTGCCTGGGTGTTTCCTTTGATCCGGCCATTATTATATATGGTTATGTGGGAATTAATATTTTCTTAAACCGATCTACAAACAACCTTAATTGCCTCCGCCTTTCATAGCAGTGAGCATGCTGCCATAAACCTTATTGAGCGCAGTTAAGTTATCTGACAATTTACCAAGTTCAGTGGAGAACTTAGTCGTGTTCTCGCCAACTTTTGAAAGGCATTGCATAGCACCGGTAAGTCCTTCGTAGAACTTATTCATATTCTTAACATGACTGTCAGCATCCTTCAGTTCCATTTCATAAACGGAGTTTAAGGCAGCAAGATTTTTTGTTACTTTTTGCACTTGTGCATGGTATTCCCCCGCATCCTTTGAAGCGGTAGCCATTGAGCCAACCGCGTCAATCGCAGTCTTATAGGAACTATTCATGTCAGTCAATGCCTTCGAGGCCGTCTTTACATTGGTAGCATATTCGTTCGTGGCAACAGCCGCATTCGAAAGGTTGTTCATTTGTTTGGCTGAATCAGCCAGGTTAGTCAACCCTTTCCCTAAGTTATCCAGTAGGTTTTGATCAACTTTAGCCGTCTTGAGCATTTCATCGATTTTCAACAAAGGTGATTCAGCTGATCCTGCTCCCCCTGCCTTTCGCACGGTTGGCGAAGTAACCTGTGGTTCAAAGTCTTCTGATAATTCAGGGTATACTTTTGTCCAGTCGGTTTCTTTTGCAGGCGGTTCAAAGGCACTCAAAAAGAAAATAGCTGCTTCAGTTAAAAGACCAACCATAAGCATTTGGTCAGCACCGGTAAAGTGAAGGATTTTGAATAACGCACCAACAATTACCACGGCTGCACCAATACCGT
>CAZCRJ010000546.1:0-2516 GCA_964501015.1 uncultured Roseivirgaceae bacterium
AACATAAATGGAATGAATGCGACATTACCATTGATGGTGATATTGCAGCGCAGCAAGGTATCCGGTTTAATATTTTCCAATTAACACAAACGTATACAGGTGAAGATGAACGTTTGAATATTGGTCCTAAAGGATTTACCGGGGAGAAATACGGAGGCAGTACCTATTGGGATACTGAAGCGTATTGTTTACCCTTTTACCTTGGCACGTCTGAACAACGGGTTGCGCGCAACCTGTTGGTTTACCGCTACAAACATTTATCTAAAGCTATTGAAAATGCAGGTAAGCTTGGTTTTAAGAATGGAGCAGCGCTCTATCCCATGGTTACCATGAACGGAGAAGAATGTCATAATGAGTGGGAAATTACGTTTGAAGAAATTCACCGCAATGGTGCCATAGCTTACGCTATTTTTTATTACATACGCTATAGCGGAGATGAAGATTATCTCATCGAATATGGCCTGGAGGTATTGATTGGTATTTCAAGGTTCTGGGCCCAACGGGTAAACTGGTCGGAGGAAAAGAAAAAGTTTGTTAT
Source organism: uncultured Roseivirgaceae bacterium (assembly GCA_964501015.1). Lineage (GTDB taxonomy): Bacteria > Bacteroidota > Bacteroidia > Cytophagales > Cyclobacteriaceae > UBA2336. The sequence goes on from CAZCRJ010000546.1 coordinate 539, forward strand.
GCTTGGCGTTACCGGTCCCAATGAATACGAAAACAATGTGAACAACAATTGGTACACCAATTACATTGCCTGCTGGACGCTCGGGTACACCCAACACGCTTTGGAATATGTAAAGAATAAGGATGCTAACCGGTATGCTGCGCTACTTTCTAAACTTCAGTTTGCCGATACAGAACCAGAATACTGGAAACGAATTATCGATACCATGTATTTTCCAGAAGATAAAGAGAGAGGCATTTACCTTCAACAGGATGGCTTTCTCGATAAGGAAATAATGACAGTGGATGAGTTAGGAAAAGAAAACCGCCCCATAAACCAAAAATGGTCATGGGATCGTATACTTCGCTCATGTTTTATAAAACAGGCAGATGTACTGCAGGGACTGTATTTCTTTGAAGATCATTTTGATCTGGATACCATTAAAAGAAATTTTGACTTTTATGAACCCATGACGGTACATGAGTCATCCTTGTCACCGTGTGTACACTCCATACTTGCTGCCCGATTGGGCTATACGCAAAAAGCATACGAAATGTACCTCCGTACCGCTCGTTTGGATATTGATGATTATAATAATGACACAGAAGATGGCTGTCATATCACCAGTATGGCGGGTACATGGCTCAGCGTAATTAAAGGATTTGGGGGGATGCGGATACTGGATGGTAACCTGCATTTTAATCCGTTCATACCAGAACAATGGGATTCGTACTCCTTTCGGCTAGAATACCGCGGTAGGGTTATCCGTATGTTGATTTCTAAGGATAAGTCAGAAACGGTATTGGAGTCAGGTGATCCAATAGAGATCGTTTTAAAAGGAAAATCGATTCTGGTTAAGTAATAGTTCCTCCAAGCACTCCATTCCCGGATTCAGTAAAAAAGCAATTGACTCCGGATAGACCTATCAGTATATCGCAAACGATTGCGAAAACGATTTCGAAAAAAAACTATGATCGAAATCATTAAAATTTTGCACGTTTTCAAGGTATTACCTTATATTTAACGACTTGTAACTATTATTTGGTGCTTTTATTTAAACCTTAACAACTAATTTATGACAAAATTTTATCTGTTATTCCGCAGATTCATCACGGTCTTGCTGATGTTTGGAACCATCGCAGCCTTTGCCCAGCAGAGGGTTACCGGAAAGATTACCGCTTCCGATGATGGCAGCCCTATTCCAGGGGTAAACATTCAGGAGAAGGGAACTGCAAACGGTACTTCATCAGATGCATCTGGTAACTACGCCATTAATGTAGGCACTAATGCAGTCTTAGTCTTTTCATTTGTTGGCTATGCTACTCAGGAGGTTTCTGTGGGCAGTCAATCTACAGTTAATGTAACCCTTCAATCTGATGTAACTGCGCTCTCTGAAATTGTTGTTATCGGATATGGTTCTGTTCAAATAAAAGATGCCACAGGATCAGTTGCTGCCGTGGGCGTTAAAGATTTCAATGGAGGGCTTATCTCTTCTGCCGAGCAGTTAATTCAAGGTAAAGTTGCAGGTGTTCAAATGGTTTCAACCAGTGGACAGCCGGGTGCAGGTGTTCAATTTAGAATACGTGGAACAAATTCGATCCGATCAAATAATAATCCATTGTTTGTAGTTGATGGAGTTCCATTGGCTGGCGGTGTTCAACCTGGGGCAGCTAACGTTGGTTTTGGTACAAATCAAGATACGAACCCGCTTAACTTCATTAACCCAAGTGATATTGAAAGTATGAGTATTTTGAAAGATGCTTCTGCTACCGCAATTTATGGTTCACGTGGAGCGAATGGAGTGGTACTGATTACAACCAAGAGTGGTAGGGGGGCATCTAAAGGTGCTTTTACTTTTGCTTCTAGTGTTAGCATAGCTTCTGTGCGTAAACAGTATGATTTATTAAATCCGACTGAGTTTTTAGCTGCCGTCAGACTTTTTGGTGGTGATTCAGAAGCTCAAGATTTCGGTTCAAGAACTGATTGGCAAGATTACATT
>CAZCRJ010000547.1:0-2513 GCA_964501015.1 uncultured Roseivirgaceae bacterium
CAGCCTAAAATGGTAGACAACACCAAGGCGGGCGCAAAAATGGTAATGCCTGCTGACAGCCCCCGTAAAATCAAAAACAAAATAGCCGTGAGAGAACGTGTCTTCAGATCAAACCGTGACTCCAGGTATTCATACGCGGTGTATACATTTAACCGGTAATACATGGGCACAAAGGTTACCGATATGATTACCATCGCTAGCGGCAAACCAAAATAGAACTGCAAAAAACGCATGCCGTCTTCAATCGCCTGACCAGGCGTTGATAAAAAGGTAATGGCGCTGGCCTGTGTGGCCATGATCGAAATGCCAATCATCCACCACTTCAGGGAATTATCGCCTTTGAGATAACCTTCCATCGTGCTGTTTCCACGAGTCTTCCATGTACCATACGCAACTATGATCGCTATGGCACCAAACAACACTACCCAATCAAGTGCACTCATGCGAAGACAAGGGTTAACCAGAGATATAAAACTATTTGAATTACCAATGCGCCTAATAATAGAGCATACCAATGACTCCACTTTCTAAATACAGGTGGTCTTTCATGCATATCGTTACGTTCAGTCATACATCACTTATTGCTTGCCATTATTTTGGACGTTTTTTCTTTGATACCGGTGCAGGCACCGATGCAAGTGGTTTCCCTAACGATACAAGATTGGCAAACAATTTATAGGCACCAGGCACACCTTCGGGTAATTCCCTAAAGAAAGATAAGCCTGTATATACATAATAGCCTTTACCATATTTGGCAACCAGTAAGCTTCCATCCTTGGGTGTTTCTCCGGTATCGTTCATGGAAAGTAAGGCATCAAAATTGTCGGCCCATGCGTTCGGGAAATACAGTCCACGTTCCTGCACCCATCCGTCAAAATCATTTTTAGTAATGGTGTTGGGATACAACAAGGCCCTATGGTCAGCCTTTAGAATACGAACTTCTGCATCCTCTTCAGAAACCCTGTCACGCGATAGCTGCAATCGGAAAGGAGTATATATTTTTCCCAGGTCCAGCGTAGTATTATATTGTACTACCAGCACGCCACCATTTTCTACATACCATAATAAATCAGCCATAAGAAAACGCAACCGTTCATTGGTATTGAATGCACGAACGCCAAGTACCACAGCATCAACTTTCAGAAGATTTGCGGGAGTAACCTCTTCGTTTTTCATCTCCCAAACTTCATAGCCCATATTCCGAAGTGCAACTGGCACATCATCGCCAGCACCATTTATATAGCCTATTGTATTTCCTTCTTTCTTTAAATTCAACCGAACAATCTTTGCCTGTGCTTTTGGAAGAAGTGTTTGAACGGGAATATGATCGTATTGAATAGTTTGCAGTGCGTTATCATAAACCTTTCCCTTGCTGGTGAACGTTGCAGTAAGGGTGCCCGTCATTTCAGTTGAAGAAGGGTATACGGTGAACAAAATTGTTTGCTCCTCACCTCTTTTGTCTAATGAAACAGGTACCACAGTAGGCTCGGTGCGCCACCCATCCGGAACAGTTAACGAGAGATTACCTGAAACATCTACTGCTGATGATTTCACCAGCACTTTTACTTGCCTGGGTGATTCGTCCTTGAACAACATTACCTGATCAGCAAGATTCAGGAAAACTTCCGGTACAATTTCAAAAGGTCGATAAATCTCTCCTTTAACTGGATCAGTTTGCTTATACACTACCGGCACTGAAAGCGGCAACTTCTCTCCTCCTATAGTTACCGTTATCACAAACGAAATTGCAGGATCATTTTCAGGTTTGCCAATAAGTTTCGGATCAGTAACTGAAAAGAGCCCTGATGCATGGCTTTCCTTAAGCCAGTAGGGATCAGAATATTCCCGATCGTTTCGGATAGTTTGGGTAGTTTTAAAAAGCAACGGGTCATTGTTCTTTAAAACTCTTGTAAACGTGGAATCAAAATTCAGATCAGGAGCTGTGAGCTGTTGAAGGGTTACTTCTACTCCCGATCGGTTTATGAATTCCAATGTAAAATTAACCTTCTGCCCCGGTGAAGCCCAATAGGTAGCGGCTGCCACTTCTGCATAGAGTCCAATGCAATCCTTAATCAGTTGGTTGGTCTCTTCCAGCTTGCGAGTTTTCCATACACCCGGTTCCAACGTGTTGATTGCATTTCGGATCTGCAATAACATGGGAACACTACGCTCAGGTTTTTCAACGTCAAATTCCCGGATGGCCCTTTCCACAAGGGGCTGAATTTTTTCTCCGCCTTTTACCCTGCTCCACGTTGTGTTTACACCATCAAAAATATCTTTTGATGCTGGCTCACCTTTCGCTAACTCAAAATATTCAGGTGCATCTCCCCTTCTACTGGCTGCGCCAAAGCCTTGGCTCTTATGCTGGCTGCGGCTTTCCGCTGCAATCTCGGAATACGATGCTCCTAACAATGGATTATACCCGCCCACATTTAGGGTAGTTACTCCCGGTGTATTTTCATCAATTGTACTACTGAAAAATCTGCCTGTATTGGTGTACAGGCGTTTTGGTT
>CAZCRJ010000548.1:0-2511 GCA_964501015.1 uncultured Roseivirgaceae bacterium
AAAAAAAGGTACCGTTATTACAGACACTGCCGGCCGAAGAGACTGTGTTCACATGCGGCTTTGCACTACCAGCGCTATGATCCGGTTCGTGGGGAATGATCTTCATCCCACTGACTATAACCGTATCGATCAGTGGACAGATCGAATGGCATCATGGAAAGTAATGGGAATTAATACCATCTATTTCTTTATTCATGAGCCCGATGAGGCACTTGTACCGGAACTTTCAGTTTACCTGGTTCAACAGGTGAATACCAAACTCAATTTATCACTGCCGCTGCCAAAATTACCTGATGCTCCATCCCTATTTGATAAAATTGACTAGCCGGTGCCAACGAACTATAGACTTTTTAGTAGTTTCGCTCCCGATCTGATGATGCCATGAAGTTGTACGAACAATACCCAGTAACCATTACCAATTCTTTAAGTGGAAAGAAGGAACCATTTACACCTCTCCATCCTCCCTTTGTTGGATTATATTCCTGCGGGCCAACAGTTTACAACGAAGTACACCTGGGTAACTTAAGAACTTTTGCTGCTTTTGATGTTGTTTTCAGATACCTCACCCATATCGGGTATAAAGTACGATATGTCAGAAATATTACCGATGCCGGTCACCTGACCAACGATGCCGGTGAAGGTGTTGATCGCATTGAAGAAAGTGCCAAGCTTGAGCAGCTTGAACCCATGGAAATTGTTCAAAAGTACACCACCAGTTTCCATGATGTTTGCCAGGTCTTTAACATTCTGCCTCCAAGCATTGAACCCACTGCAACCGGGCACATTGTTGAACAAATTGAAATGGTAAAAAAAATTCTGGACAATGGCTTTGCTTATGAAATAAATGGTTCGGTGTATTTCGATGTACGCAAGTTCATGGAAAAATATTCTTATGGTGAATTAAGCGGACGAAATATCGATGAACTTCTGGAAGGAACGCGGGACCTCGACCGGCAGGATGAAAAGAAGAATTCCGTAGACTTCGCTATCTGGAAAGGCGTATCGCCCAATCATATTCAGCGTTGGCCATCCCCATGGGGTGAAGGCATACCCGGCTGGCATCTTGAGTGCTCGGCCATGGGCACAAAATATTTAGGTAAACAATTCGATATACATGGTGGCGGTATGGATTTAAAATTCCCGCACCACGAATGTGAGATCGCCCAGAGCATTGGCGCATACGGCACAAAACCCGTTCGGTATTGGATGCACACCAACATGTTGACGGTTAATGGAGAAAAAATGAGCAAATCGAAAGGCAATTCGTTTTTGCCCCGCGAATTGTTTACAGGTTCACATCCATTACTTACGAAAGCTTACAGTCCTATGGCTGTGCGCTTTTTCATGTTACAATCGCATTACTCCAGTACACTGGATTTCTCAAATGAAGCTTTACATGCTGCCGAGAAAGGGTACAAAAAACTAGTGAATTCATTGGTCATTCTTAAGAAAATGACCCATCCCGGTGGAACAAGTACTGCATCAGTAACAGCAGACGATCTGAGAAGGCTCGTAAACGAATGTTACACTAACATGAGTGATGACTTCAATACTGCAAAAACTCTTGCCGTATTGTTTGAGATGAGTTCACGCATCAATGATTTCAAATCCGGAAATTTAAAACTGGGTGAAATCCCTGAAGAAACGTTTACTGACTTTCAAAATACATTTATTGGAATGATGGAAGAAGTACTCGGGCTCAAAGAAGAAACTGCGAATGAACATGAATTACTCGATGGTGTAATCAGAGTGATGATTGAATTGCGAAAAAAGGCACGTACTGATCGTAATTATGCACTTTCTGATAAAATTCGGGATGACCTTAAAACATTGGGTGTACAATTAATGGATGGGAAAGATGGAGAAATGAATTACACAGTAGAATAATCCAAATGCTATCCAATAGCGTTTGTGTAGTGAAGGAATAATGCTCAAAAAACTTTTCATATTACCCATTCGGTTATATCAACTCACAATCTCTCCGTTACTAGGTGCACATTGCAGGCATAGCCCAACTTGTTCAAACTATACCATTGAGGCCATACAGGAATGGGGCATAATTAAAGGAATCTGGCTGGGAATGAAACGCATTTCCCGTTGTCATCCGTGGGGAACCAGCGGGTATGATCCGGTGCCGAAGAAACAGGATTAACTTTCTGAAGTCTTCACCAGTTTAGTTCATACTTAATTGGCAAGGTAAAGCCCGACTTCACTCAAAACAGGTTCTGCTTTTGAATCGAGAATGCTGATCCTGACCTTTGTTGTGGATACCTCTCTGAAACGTAAAATTCGTTTATGACCTATTGTTGTCTGCCGGTCGATTTCCTGGTATGCGCCATCCTTCCACACCTCTACAGAAAATGATTTAATCCGTTGCCCATAGGCAATACCTTCCTGTAACACAAGCCTGTTAACTTTTACCGGTTCCTTAAAAGCAAATTCTATAGTGGCATCTTTTGATTCCCCCACCCAAAACGTATTCGAATTAGTATCGGTAAGATTTTTTTTTGT
>CAZCRJ010000549.1:0-2508 GCA_964501015.1 uncultured Roseivirgaceae bacterium
ATACTATGTCTAATGAAGCCAGTATATTAAAGAGTACAAGATTTTACTTTAATGCGGATAACTTATTTTTAATAACTAACTACCCTGGAAGTAATCCTGAAATTAATACTAGTAATGATGATAGAAGTCCCGGGAGAGATGATGAAGCGTATCCTGTACCAAGAACATTTTCACTCGGTGCAGTTATTAAATTTTAATTCACCTTAATAATATTAAAAATGAAATACATAATAAAAATAGTATGCATTGCATTAGGGTTGACTGTTATGTCATGTGGAGATGATTTTCTTGATAAATATAATCCCACACAACTTACTGCATCAACTTATTATCAAACAAATGAGCAGATTCAATCTGCAGTTAATGGTGTTTATTCTCAGCTTCAAGATCTTACAGCTATACAGTGGATATATACGGAGTATATTTCCGACAATACAACTCTTCATTTTAATGTAAGTGATCGGGGGCAGGGGCCAAGTCTTGAAGCAATTGAGTTTTGGCAAATTAATTCCGGTACAAGTAATATCACAAACTGGTACAATCAATTGTACAGAGGGTTAGCCAATATTAATATTATTTTGTCTAAATTACCCGGATCACAAGTTGATGATGCTTCGAAATTGGATTTTGAAGGACAACTTAAATTTATGAGAGCCTACTATTACTTTCAACTTGTACAAGGTTTTGGTGACGTAATTATCGTTACTGAACCAATAAGTTCTCCTGACGGTGCATATACATACTCCCGATCACCTGCTGCAAGTGTCTATACCCTTATTGAAAGTGATCTGAAAACTGCAGTTTCTGCTCTTCCCAATGTTTCAGATGTACCTGCCGCTAAAAAAGGAAGACTCACTAAGGGTGCTGCTTTATCGTTGTTAGGTAAAGTATATCTTACTAAAAAACAATATGCTGAAGCTATTACAACACTTCAACAGGTTCTCCCTTTAGGATATAATTTGATGCCGAATTATGCTGATGTATTTGATCCTACAAAGAAAAATAATATTGAATCTGTTTTTGAAGTTCAGTATCAAGCCAATACAGATGTAGGCGAGTGGAGCGCATTCACTTATAATTTTTATCCCAGAGAATCAAACGGAGCCGTAATTAAATTTACAGGAGCTAACGGAGGAGGATGGAATATCCCAACTCTTGAAATCATTGGTGCCTATGAGGCTGGGGATCGGCGTAAAAGTGTATCTCTGGCAGAAGGCTACACAAATAATAGTGGCGCTTGGGTTGCTGTTCCTTTTATTACTAAATTTTATCATCCCCACAACGTGCAAGGTCGTCCCGGTAATACTTGGCCAGTCATCAGATATGCAGATGTTCTACTGATGCTCGCTGAAGCTATAAATGAGCAATCAGGGCCTGGGGGTGCCTACAGCTATGTAAATCAAATTAGGGTTAGGGCTGGACTTGCACCATTAAGTGGCCTGAGTAAAGAGGCTTTTCGTACAGCAGTGCTTAAAGAAAGAAGAATGGAATTGGCTTTTGAGAACCATCGCTGGTATGATTTAAAACGAACAAAGAGTCCTGCCGAAATGGTGGCATTTTTAAATGCATATGCCACTATTGAAAAAAGTAAGCCTACAACACCGAGGGGCGGAATACCGTTTTCGGCAGGCGATTACGCTTTTGTTGCTTACGAAGTATTATTCCCAATTCCTGCAAACGAAATTTTAATAAATAAAGATCTTACCCAAAACGAAGGTTATTAACTATTTAACTGACATTCTTTTGTTTGATAACCTTTGCTAATCATATGCAGAGGTTATCAAACATTTATTTAATGAGAAAGGAAATAAATCAATTATGAAAAAAATCGCATTTTATATTATGCTAATCCTGCTTCAGATAGGTTGTTCTCCTGAAAAAGAAGCAGAAACAGATTCATCAATAAATAGCCTCACCCAACTGAAACAACTTTTTGCTGATCCACCTTCGGAATACCGAAGTGCGCCGCTTTGGGACTGGAATGAACAGATTTCGGAAGATGGAATCGATTTCCAGATGAAGGAATTTAAGAAATCAGGCATTGGGGGTGTATTTGTGCATCCGCGCCCGGGTTTACTAACCGAATACCTTTCAGAGGAATGGTTTCACCTGTTTGATTACACCGTTCAGAAGGGCAAAGAACTTGATATGAAAGTGTGGATTTATGATGAAAACTCCTACCCTTCGGGGTTTGCCGGTGGTCATGTTCCTGCAGAAATGCCCGATTCATATAAACACGGTACCGGATTAAGCATGGAAATTCAGCAGCAACTAAATGTTGTGGTTTCAGATACTTTGGCTGTAATTCTGAAAAAGACCGATGCCGGATTTGAAAACATTACTGCATCAGCAACCCAGGAAAATGGAAGTCAGGGAACATACTACATTTTCAGGAAAACTTATCCCGGAAAGTCGCCCTGGTACGGAGGTTTTACTTATGTTGATCTTTTGTATCCGGGAGTTACGGAAAAATTTTTGGAAATTACCATGACCAAAGGTTATGAGAGA
>CAZCRJ010000550.1:0-2503 GCA_964501015.1 uncultured Roseivirgaceae bacterium
AAAAATAGGACCATTGATCCGGGGGTAGTGTTGAGCTCCAGTCGTTACGTGCTGTAACCCCCAGGAACAGGTAATTCTTGTAGGAAGTATTAAAGGAACCAAAAACACTGTGTGTTTCCTTTGTACTTTCGAACTGACTGACTCCCTGTGTTCCTTTTGCATTACCGATGGTAAACATGTCGGGAACTACGAGGTCATTTGCAGAAATAGTTTTAATGTCTGATCGTGCTTTCATCAGGTTGCCACCAATTGTTCCGTCAATTCTGATGTCTCCAAATTCTTTGTCAAATACGCCCAGTAAATCATAGTTTGTTTCCAAACCCATAATGTTTTGCTCAGAGAATTGGCCATTCAGTCCGGAACCATCGGTTGCCCTGAAAGTAAGTGCCAGTGAAACACTTTTCCTGTTCTCATAATAGTAATCTGTGCCGGCACGTCCTCTCAGCGAAAACCAATCAGTCAGCTTCAGATCCAGCGAGATATTTCCGTAGAGCCGGTTTCTCTCCCTGCTGTTGGCGTTACGTGCCTGCAGATAAGGATTTGGTGTTTCACCAACCCCGAAACTATAGGGCCTCCCGGATGGCATAATGACATTCCAGTTTTCCTTTAAAGATTTAATATTAACCTGGCGTGGCATAAACGTAACTCCCGACTGAGGGTTGTTTGGCGCATCACCATAATAACCCTGTCCGGGCAAATTATCACTTGTATTGATTACATAATTTACATTTGAGCTTAATTTTAAATTCTCATGCAGTTTCAGATCGCTGTTAAAACCGATGGTATGCTTGCGGTAATCGGTATTGGGCAAGGTTCCTTTTACTCTGTTGTCATTAATATATGTCCTCATAGACCCCATCTCCCCAGCTTTTGAGAAAGAGACAGAATTATCAGCGGTGATGCCGGTTTCATAAAAATCCCTCACATTATCCGGCTGAGATACCCAGGGTGTAGCAATAATATTGCCGGAAGCATCTCTCGGGCTGTCAAACTGGGGCAGCATCAGGCCTATATCCAGTCGCGGACCCCAGCTTGAAGGAGTACCGTCGTTCACACCGCTTTGTCCATCAACATACTTGTATCCTCTAAGCAAAGCATAATCCTGGTATGATAAATTTGTGTTGTTAGTCGTATTGTACAGTTTCCAATCGTATTCACTCCCATTTGCACCTCCGCCATATTTATTCTGATAATAAGGAAGATATGGGAATACATCTAAAGTAAGTGCAGAAGAAACTTCCACACCAAAACCTCTTGATTTCATTCCCCTCCGTGTGGTTACGAGAATGACACCATTAGCACCTCTTGATCCGTAAAGTGCCGCAGCATTCGCACCTTTTAAAACAGAGATGGATTCAATGTTGCTGGGATCTATATCCAAAGCACCATTACCAAAGTCTGCTCCATCCATAGGGGTTTTGTTTGAATCAAAATTGATGAAGGGAGTTCCGTCAACAACCCATAGTGGCTGACTATTTGTAAATGAACTTTCTCCCCTGATCACAATACGGGAAGCACCACCTACAGCACCGGTAGCATTCGTGATTTGTACACCGGCAACCTTACCCGAAAGTGCATTTACCGCATTCATAGGCTTTACTTCAGACAACTGTTCGTTACCTACATCCTGAACAGAATAACCAAGTGCCTTTTTCTCACGACGAATTCCGAGTGCTGTGACCACAACCTCGTCAATTCCCAGACTTTCAGATTCAAGTGCGAAATTGTAAACAGTCGAACTTGTAAGTGGGACTTGCACGGTTTTCATTCCCACGAAAGATGCAACCAAAGTTCCGGAAGACGGAACCTGTAAGGTAAATTTACCTTCGTCATCTGTAATAGTGCCAATGCTTGTGCCCCTAACAGAAATAGTAACCGCAGTTAGTCTTTCACCTGTAGCAGCCAAAGTAACCGTCCCGCTAACGGCCCGTTGCTGCGAAAAAGAACTAAGCGAGGCTACCACGATTAAGTAGATTAAAATCAGTGCTTTTTTCATAAACTTAAATTTTAAATGTTACTAAATAAACCTCATTGTATTTTATAGGTTTCATATTCTTCAGAATAACAACGACTTATAAGTTCAATCATATCTTGTTCAGTTGCCACTCTTGGATTTCCTTGATAATCAGGCAATACCATGGTGCGTAAAATTGCCTCCACGACTTGGGAAATTTGTTTCAATTCTGTGTGATCTATCACTTCAATTTTGTAAAATTATCCCGAAAGTGGTAATTGTCTTTAAAAGTGTTGGATTAGTCTCTTTTGTCTGCTCGGCCAGAACTCACCCGAAACGAAATATTTCTATAAGTTTTAGAATAGAACACAATAATTCTTTTTAATATCATTTACAAATATATGGATAATATTTTATTTAAATTCATAACAGAAAGATTATTTTTAATAATAAATATAGAATACAGAATGATATTTAAAAAGTCTAATCGTATTCAATAATTGAAAATATTGTAATTTTTTTTAATTTTATATTTCAATTTCTCTTTTC
>CAZCRJ010000551.1:0-2501 GCA_964501015.1 uncultured Roseivirgaceae bacterium
AATGGTTAAAACTACTTTCCTGGGCGCTCATGCCGTTCCACAAGACAAGACCAAAGAAGAATATATACACCAGATCCTGACGGAAATGATACCTGCTGTGGCTGAGCAGGAACTTGCGGATTACATCGATGTATTCTGCGAACAGGGATTTTTTACACCTGACGAAACCGAGCTGATAGTAACACGTGGAAAGCAATTTGGATTGAAACCCAGAATCCATGCCAATCAGTTACACAATTCTGGCGGGGTACAAGTTGGAGTAAAAACGGGTGCACTAAGTGTTGATCACCTTGAAACTATTGGCGATGAAGAAATTGAAGCGTTATTGACCAGTGATGTTATGCCCACCGCATTGCCCGGTGCAGCTTTCTTTTTAGGACTACCTTTTCCACCGGCACGAAAAATGATTGACGCAGGACTTCCCCTGGCCATTGCATCAGACTATAACCCCGGTAGCGCACCATCTGGTAATATGAGCCTGATCGTTGCACTTGCCTGCATTAAGATGAGGATGACACCAGAGGAGGCCATCAACGCTGCCACCATCAACACGGCATGTGCGTTGGAACTGGACAAAACATGCGGAAGCATAACTCGCGGAAAGGTGGCGAATATTTTTATTACCCAACCCATGCCTTCTGTTGCCTACCTTCCTTATGCATTTGGGAGTAACCTGATTGATAAGGTTATCCTGAATGGAAAGGTTATTGAGAAATCGGTTGATACACTATCCTATTAACAAAAGCTTCAAACGTTGGCTCGAACTACCTACTCTGTCAGGTATTGTTTTTCCTGACTTCCACCGAAAAGGTAATCGTGCTGTTAAGGGAAGCCGCCACCGAACAGTATTTTTCCATCGACAATGCTACTGCCTTGCTTAGTTCGTCTTCATTGATATCCGGGGAAGTTATGGTGTACTTACAATGAATTGATGTGAATTTTCGTGGGGTTTCATCTCTTCGTGTACCAGTTGTTTCAATGATAAAGTTGTCAATTGTCTTTTTTCGTTTCTGGAGTATTATAGCAACATCTACGGCACTGCATCCGGCTACGGCCGACAACAGTAATTCAGTTGGGGATTGACCTTGTTTAACACCTGCTTCGCGCATGTCAATGGAAATGGCGTGGCCTGCTTCGTTGGATGCTTCATAGCGTTCTGTCTCCAGCATCCGGGTAATGATTTTCATAGGAAATGATTTCAGTGTTTAAATTTTGATTCTTTGGGCACTGCTGTATTTTTGGCAAGATATAAAATTGACGCATGTCACTCGAAGAAAAACTCAAACTACGCATTCGCGATGTAGTGGATTACCCCAAGCCAGGTATAGTGTTTAAGGATATAACTCCAATATTGGCAGATCCTCACGTGATGCACGAACTGATTCAAAATCTGACAACATATTACAAGGATCATCAAATCGATGCAGTGGCTGCAGTGGAGGCACGTGGATTTATTCTTGGATCGATCCTGGCACATGAACTTAAATGTGCGTTTTTGCCGGTACGGAAAGTTGGGAAGTTACCGTTTAAGACATATTCTGAAGAATATACCCTGGAATACGGAACTGCTGCAGTTGAGATGCATATTGATGCAGTAAGGAAGGGGGAACGAATCCTCATCCATGATGATTTACTGGCTACGGGGGGCACTGCCGGAGCGGCCGCTCGCCTGGTTAAGCAATCCGGAGGAATAGTAGCTGGTTTTTCTTTTCTGATCAATTTGTCCTTTTTACCTGGGGAACAGAAATTAATTGATGAATTTGGGCTAAAACCTCATAGTATACTAAACTATTAGTCGGCTTGATGGTTTCTTTTAAAAAGAACTATGTCCGATAAATCAGTCATTCCCATGTTTCCCCTCTCAATACTTCCTTTTCCGGGGGAACTTGTGCCGCTGCATATCTTTGAGCCACGTTATCAGGAACTATTACAGGATGCCGAACAGGCAGATATACATTTCGGAATTTATTTTAGGCATGCGATTAATGAAACGAGGATAGGCTCTCTAATGAAGCTCGAAAGTGTACTGAAGCGCTACCCGGGCGGAGAATCGGATATCATCGTAAAATGTATTGATATTTTTTCGCTGGATGTCCTTTATAAAAACTATCCTTCCAAATTATATCCCGGTGGCGTTGTGCGGTTATGGAGTGTACACGAACAGGTTTTGAGAGGAGGTAAACTAGGTGATTTATTTCACGCCTACCTGATCAAACGAAACATTACCCGTAACGAAGGATATTTTACACGCTTTACAATAGCCCAGGAACTAAGTCTGGATATTAGTGAACGCTATGCCTTTTTACAGGCCGATGCTGCTACACAGGAACGTATTCTGATATCAAAAATTAAATTTCAAATGCAGCTGATGGAGCGGGAAGCACTAAGCAGAGATGTATATCACTTAAACTAAAAGAGGCCGTACAGGCCTCTTTTAGTTTCACTCCTCAGGTATTTTCTATTTTCCTTCTTCTTTGGATTGTGATTTTGCAAAATCTCCT